>JAAXHV010000042.1 GCA_012270695.1 Gammaproteobacteria bacterium
ACCGACAACCGCTCCAGTGCGCCGCCGGAAAACATGTTGAACATATCCAGGATAGTGCCCCGTTGCTGCTCAAACAGTTGGGCCAGGGTATCCGGGTTGATCCCCGGGACGGGGATGAAAGTGCAGATCCGGTAGATGAACAGGGCAAACAGGACAAACAGCAGCCGCCTGCGCAGTTCAGTTACCTGGGTTAATCCGGCGAGTCCGCCCGGTATTGCAGGATTTCTTGCTGCCATTATCTACTCTTCGAATTTCCCGCCGGCTGCCTCGATGGCAGCCCGCGCCGCTTTTGTTGCCCGCAATCCCCTGATGGTGACCGCTCGACCGATTATTCCGCTGGCAATGATCTTGACTCTCTTGATTTTTCTCGAGATCAGGCCGGCTTTTTTCAAGGCTTTCACGTCGATGATTTCGGCATCCGCTTTATCCAGTTCATCAAGGCGTATCTCATCGGTAATCCGGGCCAGGTAGGAGCGGAAACCGACCTTCGGCAGGCGCCGTTGCAACGGCATTTGTCCGCCCTCAAAACCTACCTTGTGATACCCGCCTGAGCGCGACTTCTGTCCCTTGTGGCCGCGCCCGGCCGTCTTTCCATGACCGGACCCGATCCCCCGGCCCACTCGTTTGGCCGCGCGTTTGGAGCGGTCTGCAGGTTTGATTGAATTAAGACGCATATCAGATTTCATCGACCGCCAACAAATAGGCTACCTTGTTGATCATGCCGCGGTTTTCCGCGGTATCCGCAAGCGTTACCGAATGACCTATGCGGCGCAGCCCGAGACCTGCAACACAGGCTTTATGCTTTGCAGTCCTGCGGTTGACACTGCGTTTCAGGGTCACTCTCAGTTGTTTCTTTGCCTCAGCCATCATCGTTCCGGTGTGTTCTGCCCATCCGCAAGCCCATGGTTAACCGGTAATTTCCTCTACCGTTTTAGCGCGTTTCGCAGCGAAGTATTCCGGCGCAGCCATCGACTGCAAGCCTTTCATCGTCGAACGGACCACGTTGATCGGATTGGTCGAACCGGTGCATTTTGCCAGAACATTCTGAACGCCGGCGCATTCAAAAACCGCGCGCATGGCGCCACCGGCAATAATTCCCGTACCTTCCGAGGCCGGCTGCATATACACCTTGGCTGCGCCGTGGTTCGCAGTGACCGCGTAATACAGCGTATCACCGTTAAGCGGGATGCTGATCATATTGCGGCGCGCTTTTTCCATGGCTTTCTGTATCGCAACGGGCACCTCCCGGGCCTTGCCCCGGCCAAAACCGACCTTGCCGTTGCCGTCTCCGACAACGGTCAACGCGGTAAAGCCGAATATACGCCCGCCCTTCACCACCTTGGCCACCCGGTTGACTGCGACCAGTTTTTCCAGTAATTCTTCATTACCGGTGATGGAATCTGTTACCGCCATGCTGGTTTTATCTCCTCATCTGTTAGAATTTCATGCCTTGTTCCCTGGCGGCATCGGCCAGCGCTTTTACCCTGCCATGGAACTTGAAACCCGAACGATCAAACGCTACTGTGGTGATGCCTGCTTGCATCGCTCGCTCTGCGATCACCTGACCCACTACCCCGGCCGCTTCCTTGTTGCCGCCGTTATTGATCCTGCCGCGCACTTCCTTATCCAGGGTGGATGCGCTGACCAGCACTTTCGACCCGCTGGCAGCGATCACCTGGGCATAGATATGCCGGGGCGTACGGAACACGCACAAGCGGTCTGTGCCTTGCGCCTTGATGCGCATGCGTGATTTTACCGCCCTTCTCAATCTTGCCGTCTTCTTTTCCATTTATCACGCTTTCTTGGCTTCCTTGCGCAGGACCTGTTCATCAGAGTAGCGCACGCCTTTCCCCTTGTAGGGTTCGGGTGGCCGGTAGCTGCGGATATTGGCCGCCACCTGCCCGACCTTCTGTTTGTCTGAACCCCTGATAATGATCTGGGTATTGCTGGGGGTCTCAACCGTAATGCCGTCGGGGATATCGAGGTCCACGGCATGGGAAAACCCCAGGGTCAGACTGATGCTTCCCGGTTTTGCCTGGGCGCGATACCCTACCCCGGTGATCTCGAGTTTGATCTCGAAACCGTCGCTGACGCCGGTGACCATATTCTGCAAAATCGCCCTTGTAGTACCGGCCAGGGCGCGCGCTGACTTGCTGTTGTCTTTTGCAGAGAACTTCAACAGGTTCTCTTCCCGGTGCACAGACACCAGTGAATGCAGGGTGTGCGCCAATTCACCCTTACTGCCCTTGATCCGTACCTGCGCGCCGTTCACGTCGACTTCCACGTTGTCCGGGACGGTTATCGGGTTATTGGCAATTCTTGACATGTGCAATATCCTGATTAAGCAACGATACAGATAATTTCTCCGCCGATTCCCAGTTGCCTAGCGTTCCTGTCCGTCATGACGCCCTTGGAAGTGGAGATGATGGCTGTGCCCAGGCCTCCGTACACCCGGGGCAATTTGTCACTGGGGCTGTAGCGGCGTAATCCCGGAGAGCTTATACGCTGAAATAACTCGATCACAGGCTTGCCCTCAAAATACTTCAGTTCAATGGTCAGGACGGGTTTGACCGTGTCCTCACTCACGCTGAAACCGGTAATATATCCTTCTTCCCGGAGGATTTCTGCCACGGCAATTTTCAGCTTCGACGAAGGCATGCTGACTTCCCGCTTTAACCTTTGCTGGCCGTTGCGCACCCGGGTCAGCATGTCCGCTATTTGATCCTGTAAACTCATTCTGTATGCTCTTGTTGCCTCGCCGGTTTTCTCACCAGCTCGCCTTGACCAGGCCCGGTATATCCCCGCGCATGGCTGCCTCACGCAGCATGTTTCTGCCCAGCCCGAATTTTCTGTAATAACCGTTCGGCCGCCCGGTCAGGGCGCAACGATTCCTCAGCCGGGCAGGGCTGGAATCCCTGGGCAATTTATTCAATTGTACTCTTGCCTCTTGACGCTCTTCGGGTGTCAGCGACATATCCTTGATAATACGCTTCAGAGCGGTGCGTTTTTCAGCAAATTTCTCGACCAGTTTCTCCCTTTTCCGTTCGCGGTTTACCATTGATCTTTTAGCCATGAGTCTCCTCTGTTATGTGCCGGACTGACTTCGCAGCGGAAAATTAAACGCCTTCAACAAGGCCTGTGCCTCTTCATCAGTTTTGGCCGAAGTCGTGATCGTCACGTCCAGGCCGCGCAGCATATCGATCTTGTCATAATCGATTTCGGGAAAAATGATCTGTTCCTTGACGCCCAGGCTGAAATTACCGCGCCCGTCAAACGAACGCGGGTTCAAGCCGCGAAAATCCCTGATCCTCGGAATCGCGATTGAAATCAGCCGGTCCAAAAACTCGTACATACGCTTACGCCGTAATGTGACCTTGCAACCATTCGGAAAACCCTTCCTGACCTTAAAATTCGCCACGGATTTCTTTGCCTTGACCACGATCGGTTTCTGCCCGGAAATGCGCGCCATGTCAGCAACCGCCTGTTCAACCATTTTCTTGTCGGACATCGCCTTGCCCAGTCCCATGTTCAACGTGATCTTGGTGATCTTCGGCACCTGCATCGGCGACGTGTAGCCGAACTGCTCCATCAATTGCGGCGCAACCGTAGTCCGATAATATTCCTGTAACCTGGCCCGCATTTCTCAGACATCAACCACTTCATTGTTGGATTTGAAATAACGGACTTTTCGCCCATCCTCCAGAAACCGGAAGCCCACGCGATCCGGTCTGTTGCTAACCGGGTTCCACAGCGCGATATTCGAAATCGCAAACGGCATCTCCTTCTCGATAATGCCCCCGGGCGTTCCCCGCATGGGATTTCCCTTGGTATGGCGTTTGGCCATATTGACGTTTTCGACGATGACCTTGTTCTCGCTCACGTTGACATTCAGCACGACGCCGCGTTTGCCCTTGTCCTTGCCGGCAATCACGATTACTTCATCACCTTTTCGTATCCTGTTCATCCGGACTATAACACCTCGGGCGCGAGGGAGACGATTTTCATGAAATGCTCAGTCCTGAGTTCACGGGTGACCGGGCCGAATATCCGCGTGCCGACAGGCTGCAACTGGTTATTGAGCAACACCGCGGCATTACTATCAAAGCGTATCAGCGAACCGTCCGGCCTCCTCACGCCTTTTTTAGTCCGCACCACCACAGCGTTGTAAAGCTCTCCTTTTTTTACCTTGCTTCTCGGGATGGCTTCCTTGACGCTGACCTTTATCACGTCCCCGACCTTGGCATAACGCCTTTTAGAGCCACCCAGGACCTTCACACACATGAGCCGGCGCGCGCCGCTGTTATCCGCTGCACCCAGTATTGTCTGCATCTGGATCATCTCTGCGCCCCGTTCGATTCCACAACCCGGCGGCGGCATGACGGAAAAGTTGAAAAGATCAGCATCATACTTCCTGTGCCCTGCTGAGGATAGTTTGCAGCCGCCAGGCCTTGTTTTTGGATATGGGACGGGAGGATTCCAGGATCACCATATCGCCTTCGTTGCACTCATTATTTTCATCATGGGCAAGCAGCCTGGTGGTGCGCCGGATATATTTCCCGTACAGCGGGTGTTTTACCGTACGCTGGATATCTACGGCAATCGACTTATCCATCTTGTTGCTGACCACCTTCCCGGTCAGCGTTCTGGTTGATTTCCCGGATTCACTCATCTTGTTTCGCGGTTTCGTTTAACACGGTTTTGATCCTTGCAATTTCCCGGCGCACCGCCTTAAAGCGGCTGGGGTTGCCGAGCTGGCCCGAACCTTTCTGCATACGCAGGTTAAATTGTTCGCGCAGCAACTCGAGGAGAAGTCCCTGCAACTCCTCAGGCTTCCTGCTTCTTAGTTCCGCGGCATTCATTACATTATCATCCTGTTGACGAACGTGGTTTTGACCGGTAATTTCGCCGCAGCGAGTTTGAAGGCATCTCTTGCCAGCTGTTCCGGTACGCCTTCAATTTCGTACAGCATCTTGCCGGGTTTAACAACGCTCACCCAGTATTCGACGTTGCCTTTTCCCTTGCCCTGCCGTACCTCCAGGGGCTTCGTCGTGATCGGTTTATCCGGGAAAATCCGGATCCAGACTTTCCCTCCCCGCTTGACCTTGCGGGTGATGGTCCGCCGGGCAGCCTCAATCTGGCGCGCAGTGATACGTCCCCGGGTCAGAGCCTTTAATCCGAACTCGCCAAAACTGACCTTGTTGCCATTATGGGCCAAGCCGCGATTTCTGCCCTTGCTCTGCTTCCTGAATTTGGTTCGTTTCGGTTGTAACATCTGCTTATGCCCCGCTTACCGGCGACTCATCATCGTCGCTCCTGTCATCGGTGTTGAATACCTCGCCCTTGAAGATCCAGACTTTTACCCCGATGACTCCATAGGTCGTATTCGAGTTGGCGATCCCGTAATCAATATCGGCTCGCAATGTATGCAACGGTACCCGCCCCTCCCGGTACCACTCGGAACGTGCGATTTCCGCGCCGTTCAAGCGGCCGCTGACACAGATTTTAATGCCCAGTGCGCCGAGCCTCATCGAATTGGTCACCGCGCGCTTCATGGCCCGCCTGAACATGATCTTTCTCTCGATTTGCTGGGCAACGCTCTCCGCCACCAGGCTTGCGTCAAGTTCAGGCTTCCTGATTTCACGGACGCTGACTTTTGCCCTGACGCCCATCATCTGCGATACTTCCTGGCTCAGGCGCTCGATGTCTTCGCCTTTTTTCCCGATCACGATACCCGGTCTGGCGCTGTGTATGATCACCTTGATTTCATTCGGGGGGCGTTCGATCTGAATCCGGCTGACCGAAGCATTAACCAGTTTTTTCCTCAGGTAATCACGCACCTGCAGGTCGGTATTCAGATACCTTGCATAGTGTTTCGAATCTGCATACCAAGTCGAGGTCCAATCCTTGATGATACCGATACGCATACCCGTAGGATGTACTTTCTGTCCCATAGTCTGCTTACTCTTTCGTCTCAGCGACGGTGATTGCCAAATGGCTCGTACGTTTGAAAATCCTGTCCGCCCGTCCCCGGGCGCGGGTACGTAACCGTTTGTGCGTAGGTCCCTTGTCGATGGTGATTGCGGCTATTTCCAGGTCGTCTATATCCGCGGCCTCATTATGTTCGGCATTAGCAACTGCCGACTCCAGTACTTTCCTGATGATTCCGGCAGCCTTCTTATTGCTGAATGTCAGAATATCCATTGCGCGGTCGACCGGTAGTCCGCGTACCTGGTCGGCCACCAGGCGCAGTTTTTGCGGCGCCATGCGTACATATTTAAGACATGCAGTCGTCATTATCCGGGCTCATTACTTCGATGTTTTTTTATCTGCGGCATGGCCGCGAAACGTCCGGGTGATGGCAAACTCACCCAGTTTATGGCCGACCATATTCTCGGAAATAAAAACCGGCACATGGTCGCGGCCGTTATGGATTGAAATCGTCAGTCCGACCATATCCGGCACTATCATCGACCTTCTGGACCATGTCTTGATGGGTCGTTTGTCATTATTCTGTCTCGCAGTTTCGACCTTTTTCATCAAATGATGGTCTATGAACGGCCCTTTCTTAATCGAACGCGGCATGGCTAATTCTTCCTTTTACGAATAATCATGTTGTCGGTACGTTTATTCTTCCTTGTCTTGTAACCTTTGGTGGGATAACCCCAGGGCGTGCAAGGGTGCCGGCCCCCGGATGAACGTCCCTCACCGCCGCCATGGGGATGATCAACCGGATTCATGGCCACGCCGCGCACCGTCGGACGAATACCGCGCCAGCGTTTTGCCCCTGCCTTGGCTAATTTTTGCAGTGAATGTTCGACGTTGCTTACCTCGCCGATAGTGGCCCGGCAATCCAGCGGCACTTTTCTGACTTCACCCGAGCGCAGGCGCAGTGTTGCATGGGCGCCTTCACGGGCGAGCAGTTGGACGCTGGTACCGGCGCTGCGCGCAAGTTGCGCTCCCTTGCCCGGTTTTAATTCCACGCAATGAACGTTTGCTCCCACGGGAATATTGCGCAGGGACAGACAATTCCCTGGCGCTATTTCGGCCCGCGCGCCGGACATCAACTGCGCCCCGACCACCAGGCGGGCAGGCGCGATAATGTAGCGGCGCTCGCCATCGGCGTAACATAACAGGGCAATATGCGCGGTGCGGTTGGGATCGTATTCAATCCTCTCCACCCGCGCCGCGATGCCGTCCTTGTCACGTTTGAAATCAACGATCCGGTAACGCTGTTTTGCGCCGCCGCCCCGATGCCTCACGGTAATTCTGCCGCGATTGTTGCGTCCTGCGGTCCTGCCCTGTTTTTCCACCAAAGGGCTGTACGGATCGCCCTTATACAGGTCCGGACTGACGACCTTGACGAGGCCCCGGCGACCCGGCGACGTTGGTTTCGGATTGATTACCGGCATTTCTGATCAGGCTCCTGTGAAATCTATGTCAAAGCCGGGCTTCAGCCTGACGTAGGCTTTCTTCCAGTCCGGACGTTTGCCGCGCGCGCGCCGGAACATCTTGCTCTTGCCGCGCACGTTCAGCACCTGTACCGACTCGACCTCGACTTCAAACATTTTTTCCACTGCTTTCTTGATATCCGGTTTGTTCGCATCACGCATGACCTTAAAGACGAATTGCCGGTATTTATCAGCCGTATACGTGCTTTTTTCCGTCACTCGCGGCTCCAGCAGTATTTTCATCAGCCTTTCGTCTTTCATGCCAGCCATTTCTCTACTTTTTCCAGGGCCGCTTTGGTTATCAGCACCCGTTCGAAACCGACCAGTGAATACGGATTGATCTCGTGGCTGTCTATCACGGCCACCCGCGCCAGGTTACGGGTTGCCAGGTGCAATTCCTCGCTGATGGAGTCGGTGATGATAAGCACCTCGTCCAGGCCCAGCTCAGCCAATGCCTCCAGCGCAGCCTTCGTTTTTGCCGCGCTGATATTCAACTCATCGATACAGAGCAACCTTTCCTGGCGCACCAGTTCCGACAGGATGGAGCGCAACGCCCCGCGATACATTTTCCTGTTCACTTTGCTGGCATAGGTGCGCTGGTTGTTTGCGAAAGTAACGCCGCCGCCACGCCAGATAGGGCTCCGGATCGTGCCGGCTCTGGCCCGGCCGAGGCCTTTCTGGCGCCAGGGCTTTTTCCCGCCGCCCCTGGCCGCCGCGCGATTTTTCAATGACTTGTTTGCGCACCTGCCGTTTGCCAGGTATGAGGTCAGCACCTGGTGTACCAGGGGCTCATTGTAGTCTGCGGCAAACACCTGGTCGGCCACTTGCAACCGATCCGCCTGTTTTTTTCCGGCTTTGTGCAGTAACAATTCCACCTCAGTCCCCCCTTGTTAAGGCTGACTTGACCGCGGGTCTGACGATAAGCGTCCCCCCGGCGGCGCCCGGAACAGAGCCCTTGACCAGCACCAGGTTCCTATCTGCGTCAACCCTGACAACCTCCAGGTTCTGTGCCGTCTGTTTCACATTCCCCATGTGTCCTGACATTTTCTTGCCGGGAAAAACACGCCCCGGGGACTGGTTCTGGCCTATTGAACCGGGAGCTCGATGGGCGCGGGAATTACCGTGACTGTTGCGTTGGCTGCTGAAATTATGCCGCTTTATGACGCCTGCGTAGCCCTTGCCGATGGTCGTCCCGGTCACGTCGACTTTCTGGCCGATCTTAAAAATATCCACCGTTATTTCCGAACCCGCGGTCACAGTTCCGGCCTCGTCATTATCCAGCCTGAATTCATGCAGGCCCTCGGCGGATTCAACACCGGCCTTGGCCAGCGTCCCGGCTTGTGGCTTGTTGATCAGGTTGCGCCGTTTACTGCCGTACGCCACCTGCGCGGCACTGTATCCGTGCTTCTCGACAGTGGACAGGGAGGTAATCCTGTTGGGGTTGGCTTCTATCACGGTGACAGGAACAGACTGGCCCGTTTCCGTGAAGACCCGGGTCATGCCACGCTTTTTGCCTACTATGCCAATCGTCATGTTTCTGACCCGGTGCGAACCTGTTGCCTTCAGCTCAGTTTTATCTGGACGTCCACGCCTGCGGCCAGGTCCAGCTTCATTAACGCATCAACCGTTTTGTCCGTGGGGTTGACGATATCGACCAATCTCTTATGCGTCCTGATCTCATACTGATCCCTGGCATCCTTGTTGGCATGGGGCGAGATTAAAACGGTATAGCGTTCTTTTTTTGTCGGCAACGGGATTGGTCCCTTGACCTGCGCGCCGGTGCGGCGCGCAGTCTCGACGATCTCGCGGGTGGACTGATCGATTAACCGGTGATCGAACGCCTTCAACCTGATCCTGATAATCTGTTGTTGCGCCATGGCTCTGTCACTCTTTTCGCAGTATCTGAAGATAAACTAACTGGTGTTTCTTCTGGTGATTTCTTCCGCTATCCCGGGCGGCACCGGAATATATTTGGCGAACTCCATCGTGTACGTGGCGCGCCCCTGGGTGGCTGAACGCAACGCGGTCGCATAGCCGAACATCTGTTCGAGCGGCACTTCCGCCTTGATGATCTTTCCGGCCGGCGTGGTGGCGGTCGCCGACAGGATGCCGCGCCGCCGGCTCAAGTCGCCTGTTACCGAACCCAGGTAGTCTTCCGGCGTCACTACTTCCACGCTCATGACCGGTTCCAGCAGGATCGGCGCGGCCTTGTCGGCGCCGTTCTTGAAGCCCATGGAAGCCGCTATCTTGAAGGCAATTTCACTGGAATCCACATCATGATAGGAACCGTCATACAAGGTTACTTTCACGTCCACCATCGGGTAGCCGGCTACAACGCCGCTCTCCATCTGTTCCTGTATGCCCTTGTTTACAGCCGGGATATAATCTTTGGGTATGACGCCGCCGGCAATGTTATTTATGAACTCATAACCGTGTCCGGGTTCCTGCGGCTCGATTTTCAGTATGACGTGGCCGTACTGCCCGCGCCCACCGGTCTGGCGTACAAACCTGCCTTCCGCCTTCTCCACCGGTTTTCTGATGGTTTCGCGATATGCCACCTGCGGCTTGCCGACGTTGGCGTCCACCTTGAATTCCCGTTTCAACCGGTCCACGATAATCTCAAGGTGTAATTCACCCATTCCCGAGATGATGGTCTGCCCGGACTCATCATCGGTATGTACCCGAAAAGAGGGATCTTCCTGCGCCAGTTTGCCCAGGGCCATGCCCATTTTTTCCTGATCAGGCCTGGTTTTCGGCTCCACCGCGACGGAAATGACCGGGTCGGGGAATTCCATCCTTTCGAGGACGATGGCGCGCTGCGCGTCACACAAGGTATCACCGGTGGTGACGTCCTTAAGGCCCACCGCAGC
>JAAXHV010000043.1 GCA_012270695.1 Gammaproteobacteria bacterium
CGAAATATTCGGCCGCCTGGAAAATATACGGTCGTACCCTGGGCGCGGCCGGGAAAACAGCCGAGGCTGCGGCAGTGTTAACACAAGGGGTCAGAATCGCCTCAGAGCGGGGCGATATTCAGGCTGCAAAAGAGATGACCGTTTTTCTGCGCCGCCTGGAAAAATATTAAATCCATCCCTGCACACACGTCCCAACTCCCGTGCACCTGCCAGGTCCTGTACTGACGTTAGCGCATTTTCCTGATTCACAATCACCCTCCTCATTGGGTTTCCGTATCAGCAAATTATAACCAAAGAGTACGACATAAATCAACTCACACACAGCATCCGTGTTCACCTGCTTAATCTGTGGACTCAGGTTCTCAACTTCAAGGCTCCAACCAATTCCGTCACGTTATCAAGCCCGTGTTCATCCAGGTATTGCACGATGCCGGCGTTGATCTTCTTGCATACCAGGGGGTCGTAGAACAGCGCGGTGCCGATGCCTATGGCGCTTGCGCCGGCGAGGAAAAACTCCAGGGCATCGTTGCTCGTCATGATCCCGCCCTGCCCTATTATCGGTATGTTCTTCCCCCTGCAAACCTGATAGACCTGCCAGGTCCTGAGCAGTGCGATGGGCTTGATGGCCGGGCCGGATAACCCTCCCTGGTTGGTGCCGATAACGGGCTGGCGCGTCTCCGGATCAACAGCCATGCCCGTGACGGTGTTGATCACCGCCAGGGCGTCACTGCCGGCTGCAATGCATAGACGGGCGTTTTCCACGATATCAGTCTGGTTTGGCGACAGCTTGGTAATGAGTGGCTTGTCGGTCTCGCGCCGGCACGCCGCGACAACCTGTGCCGACATCTCCGGGTAATTGCCGAAGCTGACACCACCCTCCTTGATATTCGGACAGGAAATATTGATCTCTATGGCGTCGATGGGCGAGTCGTGGAAGATCCGGGTCACGACCGCGTATTCCTCAACCGTGGAACCGCAGACGTTGGCGATGAACCGGGTCTCGGAAAAATCCAGTTTCGGCAGGTATTCATCCACCACTGTTCTCGCTCCGGGATTTTGCAGACCGATGGAGTTCAACATACCCATATATGTTTCGGCAACACGATGTGGCGGGTTGCCCAGGCGTGGCTCCAACGTTGTTCCTTTCAGGCAAACGCCACCGGCATCCCGATTGGAGAAGCCTTTGACCCGGGTATATTCCTCCCCGAAACCGACACAGCCGGACAGCAGAACCAGCGGTGTATCGAAGCGCAGCCCGCAGAAATCCACAGACAACCTGTTATCATGACCCGGCGCGGCAGCTTGTTGTTTCAGCGCCATGACTTCAGAAAATACCCATAATTCTATATACTGCCACGCTGGATTGGACAGCTCCGGCAACAGGCGGGCGGGTTAGGATGAAAATATGCGCTTGCCCCGACCATAACCTGTATTTTATGAGAAAACCCCGGCGTTTTCACTAACTGTATCAATGCCTCACAGTAACAACCACGATTTCGTAGAGTTCCTGGAAGTCAGCAAGAGTTACGACGGACGGACGTTTTCGGTACAGGACTTCAGCCTGAGTGTCGCTCGCGGCGAATTCGTTACCCTGCTCGGGCCATCCGGATCGGGCAAAACCACCTGTTTGAAGATGCTGGCCGGTTTTGAGGAACCCAGCAGCGGCGAAATCTGGTTGAACGGCCGGCCCGTCAACCAGGTGAAGGCATGGAAGAGGAACATCGGCGTCGTGTTTCAGCATTATGCCCTGTTCCCGCACATGACGATCGCCGAAAACCTCGCGTTTCCCTTACAGGCGCGGCGCATCTCCAGGGACGAGATCACGGCCAGCGTCATGCGCGCGCTGGACATGGTGCGGTTACAGGATTTTGCCGAGCGCCGGCCTGCACAATTGTCCGGCGGCCAACAGCAACGGGTGGCGATTGCCCGCGCCCTGGTGTTCGAACCGGACCTGGTATTGATGGATGAACCGCTGGGCGCCCTGGACCGGCGCCTGCGCGAAGAAATGCAATACGAGATCCGCACCCTGCAGCAACGGCTGGGGGTGACGATGATCTACGTGACCCATGACCAGAATGAAGCCATGGCGCTATCGGACCGGGTCGCGGTCATGGAACAGGGGCGCATCTGCCAGGTGGCCTCACCGGAGGCCTTATATGAGGAACCACGACGCTTGTTCGTAGCCAATTTCATCGGCGAGAACAACCAGGTTGAGGGCCGCATAGTCAACTGGAACGCGGACGAATGTCAGGTGGACGTGGCAGGGCAAATCGTGCGGGCGTTCCCGGTGGCTGTGGATGAGAACGACGCGCATAGCTGTCTCACCATCCGTCCCGAAAGGGTGGTGCTTAACCCGGCTCCGGATATCTATCCCAATTGCTTTGAGGCTGAAGTGGAAGACATAATTTTCATGGGCGACCACCTGCGTATCCATGCCAGCCTCTTGGGCGGGCAGCAATTTATCGTCAAGATCCCCAACGTTATCGGCCACGGCGCGGTCCTGCCCGGGGATACGGTGACCCTGGGTTGGCTGGTCACGGATTGTCGCGCCCTGGACCAGGCGACCCAAGGACTGTAATGTAACTTTGCAATGCACTTCCACATAAAACTGAGGAGAAACCCGTATGAACCCGAATAAGCCAGCAACACCCGTCCTGCTCAGCATTGCCTGGGTCTTGGCCCTGGCCCTTCCGTGCGCGCCGGTCAGCGCAAAGGAAGAGTTCATCACCGTCGTATCCTGGGGAGGCTCTTATGCCAGGGCTTCCGTCAAGGCCTATCACGAACGTTTCGTCCAGCAAACCGGCATCCAAATCAAGCTGGATGAGTACAACGGCGGACTTGCCCAGGTCCGGGCGCAGTCCGAGACCGGCAACGTCAGCTGGGACGTGGTCGACATGGAGGCAGGCGACGCGCTGCTGGGCTGTGATGAAGGTTTGCTGGAAACAATAGACTATGCGACCCTGTCCCCGGCGCCTGACGGCACCCCCGCGAGCGAGGATTTTCTGGACGTGTTTCACGTCGATTGCGGCGCTAAAAATCTCATATACAGCACGGTGTATGCTTACAACGACAGCAAATTCAGCGGACGCAAACCCGCGACCATGCAGGACTTCTTCGATCTCGAGAACTTTCCGGGGCGCAGGGGGATGCGGCGCATGCCCAACACCAACCTGGAATTTGCCCTGGTGGCGGATGGCGTGCCG
>JAAXHV010000044.1:0-3488 GCA_012270695.1 Gammaproteobacteria bacterium
TCCACGGAAATATCCGGGCCGATCTCTTCGATCAACTCTCGTGAGGCGCAATCTTCCGGGGCTTCGCCCTTCTCCAGATGCCCGGCGGGAAACCCCCACAGACCGGGGCCGTATTTGCTGGCCGTGCTCCGTTTTAACAAAAGGATTTCACTCTGGCCGTTCTCTACGACGTTGACGGAAAACCGGCCTGAAACCGGCGAGGTAGCGTGCTGTTTCATCCCCCGGACAGTCAAAGCAGGATGGCGCGGATATCCGTCAGGATTTCGCCCAGTGCCCGGGTAAATTCCGCCGCTGCGACGCCGTCGATTACCCGGTGATCATAGGACAGAGAATAGGGCAGGATTAGCCGGGGTTCAAACTTTCCATCATGATAAACGGGCTTTGTCGTCGCCCGGGATACACCGAGAATGGCGACTTCCGGTGAATTGATGATAGGGGTAAACCCCGTACCACCGATATGACCCAGGCTGCTTATGGTAAAACAGCCGCCTTCCATATCAACCGGCCGAAGTTTTTTATCCCGGGCTTTTTGCGCAAGTTCTGCGAGTTCTTGTGCCAGTTCGAACATCCTTTTGAGGTTGGCGTCTTTTACCACCGGCACTACCAGTCCCTGGCTGGTGTTTACCGCAACCCCGATATGAAAGTATTGTTTATAGACCAACTCCTTGCCGTCAGGACTCAGTGAAGAGTTGAATTCCGGNNTCCAGCTCTGTTATATCGGTTTCGTCGTGCTGGGTCACATGGGGTACGTTGACCCAGTTGCGGTGCAGGTTCTGGCCGCTGAGCCGTTTCAGGCGTGATAAAGGCCGAGTTTCAACAGTGCCGAACCTGGAAAAATCCACCGGTGGAATTTCCGGCAGCGTCTGCCGGTCGAACACGCGCTTTCCCGTCATCACGGTCTTGGTGAATGCTGTGACATCTTCTTTCAATATCCGGCCTTTTTTACCGCTACCCTTGACCAGACCCAGGTCAACACCCAGTTGCCGGGCAAATTTACGCACTCCGGGACTGGCATGGGCCCTGGAGGATGCACTGGAGCCGGCGGTCTGCGCGCCGGCCGGGGTCCTGGGCGCTGGTTT
Organism: Gammaproteobacteria bacterium; assembly: GCA_012270695.1. GTDB lineage: Bacteria > Pseudomonadota > Gammaproteobacteria > Eutrophobiales > Eutrophobiaceae > JAAXHV01. The sequence continues at coordinate 1,080 of JAAXHV010000044.1, forward strand.
CTGACCGTGTTCTGCCGGTAAAGAGGGTTGTTCAGGTGCTGCGGCGTCCGTCTTCCTGGCCTGTTCAGTTTGATCTCCGGACTCTGCCACCGCTGTCCCGCTTTGCGCGCCGTCAGTCGGCGCATCCGGCTGCCCAGTATCCGGAGATACCTCAACCGGGGCGCCAGCTTCTTCCAGTTTCAGGATCAATGTTCCCTGGGATACGGCATCTCCGACCTTGACCATGAGTTCCCGGACGACACCGGCAGTGGGAGCAGGGATGTCCATGGTCGCCTTGTCCGATTCCAGGGTGATCAAGGTATCTTCCGGCTCGACCTTGTCACCCGGCCGGACCGCTATGTCGATGATTTCAACCGCGTCGAAATCACCGATATGAGGGATCAGAATATCAGTCAGCCGTCCCATGGTTATACCTTCACGGGGTTGGGTTTTTCCGGGTCTATATGGTATTTATTCATTGCCTCGGCCACTTTTGCTGCGGGAATTTTGCCATCATCCGCCAATGCCTTGAGGGCTGCAACCACCACGTAATACCTGTCCACTTCAAAAAATTTTCTCAACTTGGCGCGGGTATCGCTTCTTCCATATCCATCGGTACCCAGCACTACATAAGGAGCAGGTACGTGGTGCCGGATCTGGTCTGCATAGAGCTTCATATAATCCGTTGCCGCAATTACCGGGGCGCCGGTGCGTTCCAGGCAGCGGCTGACATAGCTTTTTTGCGCCGTCTGTTGCGGGTGCAGCATGTTCCAGCGGTCCACGACCAGACAGTCACGGCGCAATTCGTTAAAACTGGTCACGCTCCAGACGTCAGCGCCTACGCCGAAGTCAGTACTGAGTAATTCTGCCGCAGCCTGAACCTCCCGCAAGATTGCGCCTGAGCCTAACAGCTGCACCTGCAGTTTTCCGCCGCCGCTTTCCTGTAACAGGTACATTCCTTTCAATATCCCCTCCGTTGAGTTTTCCGGCATTGGCGGGTGCGGGTAGTTCTCATTCATGACCGTGATGTAGTAATACACGTCTTCATTATTGCCATACATGCGCCGCAGCCCGTCATGGATAATCACGGCCAGCTCGTAGGAATAGGTCGGGTCATAAGAGATACAATTGGGGATGGTGGATGCCAGCAGGTGGCTGTGGCCGTCCTGGTGTTGCAGTCCTTCGCCGGCCAGGGTGGTCCTGCCGGCGGTGCCGCCTATCAGAAAGCCGCGGGAACGCATATCACCGGCCGCCCAGGCGAGGTCGCCGACCCGCTGGAAGCCGAACATGGAGTAGAAGATATAAAACGGTATCATCTGCACCCTGTGGTGCTTATAGGCCGTGGCGGCCGCTATCCATGAGGAAAACGCCCCGGCTTCGGTAATGCCCTCCTCGAGTACCTGTCCTTTTTTGTCCTCGCGGTAATACATGACGTGGTCGATATCCACCGGCTCGTACAGTTGCCCCACTGAGGAATAGATACCCAGTTGCCTGAACATGCCTTCCATACCGAAAGTGCGGGCTTCATCCGGGACGATGGGGACGATGTATTTACCTATGTTCTTATCTTTTGCCAGGCTGTTGAGGATGCGAACGCAGGCCATTGTAGTAGATATTTCTCTCTTGCCTGTCCCTGCCAGCATTTTCTCATGGATGCTGACGTCGGGCGTGTCCATGGCCGGCGCCTCGGGCCATTTCTGCAGTTGGAAGCCGCCCAGCTTTTCCCGCCGCTCGTGCATGTATTTCACCTCGGGGCTGTCACCTGCCGGTTTGTAGAAAGAGGCATTGGCAACGTCTTCGTCAGATACCGGTATATTGAAGCGCCGGCGGAAAGCTTTCAGTGCCTCTTCGCCCATCTTCTTCTGCTGGTGGGTGATATTCTGTCCCTCGCCGGCCTCACCCATGCCGTAGCCCTTGACCGTCTTTGCCAGGATGACGGTAGGTTGCCCCTTGTGCCTGATTGCGGCGGCGTAGGCGGCATAGACCTTGTGGGGATCATGCCCGCCGCGATTAAGACGCCAGATGTCCTCATCGGACATGTTGGCGACCAGCGCTTTGAGCTCCGGATGTTTGCCGAAAAATTTCTCCCTCACGTAAGCGCCGTCATTGGCTTTGTACGCCTGGTACTCGCCGTCTACCGTTTCTTCCATCAGCTTGAGCAGTTTGCCTTCGGTATCCCGGGCGATTAACGGGTCCCAGTAGGAGCCCCAGATGACTTTGATGACGTTCCAGCCGGCGCCGCGAAAATCCGCTTCCAGTTCCTGGATGATTTTTCCGTTGCCGCGCACCGGACCGTCCAGCCGTTGCAGGTTACAGTTGACGACGAAGATCAGGTTGTCCAGTTTTTCCCGGGCGGCGAGGCCGATGGAGCCCAGCGCTTCCGGCTCATCCATTTCCCCGTCTCCCATAAAGGCCCAGATCTTCCGGTCG
>JAAXHV010000044.1:3541-3855 GCA_012270695.1 Gammaproteobacteria bacterium
GGATAGGAGGAGAGCCCGTCGCCGTCAACCTCCTGGCGAAACTTGCCGATCTGGTCTTCGTTCAGCCGGCCGTAGAGGAAGGCGCGGGCATAGATGCCGGGCGCGGAATGCCCCTGGATAAACACCAGGTCGCCGTCCTGCTGTTCCGTGGCGGCGCGAAAAAAATGATTGAAACCCACGTCGTACAGTGTCGCAGACGAGGCGAAGCTGGCGATATGCCCACCCAGTTCGGCGCTGAAACGGTTGGCCCTGACGACCATGGCCAGCGCGTTCCAGCGTATCAGCGATCGGATACGCCACTCCATACCGGGGTC
>JAAXHV010000045.1:0-1062 GCA_012270695.1 Gammaproteobacteria bacterium
GGGCGTATATAACTTCCAGCCAGATCGCGCCGTCTGTCGTGACAGGTCCGTCAGCAAAGCCGAACAGGCTGTACGGGGCCTGGTAGACAAAAAAATCCCGGCTTAATCTTACCGGCACTCCCGCAACGTTGGGCCCGCTGCGTTGTGCAATGGTCAGGTCGCCGTAAATGATATAGATAAAACGATTGGCCTGTTTGTAATAGCTGGCCTTGTGTTTTTTCGGGGCCTGCCATCCGGGCGGTATTTTTACCAGGCGGGCGCGGAAACCCTCTTTCTGATCATCACTCAACCACTTGAGTATGCGCCCCGGCACCTTGGTGTCGGTTTCCCATTCCAAATCCGTCGTGGTGTGGACTATCCACGGGTGATTGAATTGCTGCACTGCCTGCCAATCCGGCAGGTAAGGGTCCGGCTTATCGGGAAAATCCGGTTTGAAATGATCCCCTTTCGGGCCCACGGTGACAACGCTGCCGTCGCCTTCCTCGAAGATCAGCAGGGTGCAGGCGTTCTGCGGGCGCATCCCACCGACTTCCCATCCGCCGCCATGCAGCGTATAAGCAGGACGGTCCAGCCAGGTTCCCTGGGTAAAATGTGAGAGCATTCCTGATTTCTGTTGCGTACTCACCGGCTCATGGATGACGAAGTCTCCATCCAGTACGTAGGCCCACTCATGCCAGTGATGATAATGCGGGCCCAAGGGATCGGCTGGAGCCATCATGTCCCAGCGCGGCAGGAAATGCGCGTAGATCAGGCTGCTGTCATTGGCTCCCTTGAAAAACGTTTTCGTCTTTGATTTGAACCGGGGACTGGCATCCCAGGGATGGCTGTTGACGTCTATGATTTGCAGTGGCTGCCATTGTTCCACGGCAAGCGCAAGGCTACCGCCAGCGAGAAACAACGGCCAGATTGCCAATAAAACATATACTGTGTGCAGGTGCTTCATCCACGCGCTCTCCCCTTTGATGGTCAGGACGGGAATGTATCACGTCAGCGACCTGTTATCGAATGTATTAATGTTATAACATTCTCATAAACCCATAGCAAAACCCGGCGCCTGCCGCG
>JAAXHV010000045.1:1160-5247 GCA_012270695.1 Gammaproteobacteria bacterium
GGCCCGCAGCGAGGTTGAGCGACTTCGCAATGAGGTGCGCAACATCTTCCTCAGGCAGGGCGCGATACATTTCCAGATCGGGAAATACTACCCGTATAGAGACAGCAGACGGGACTCGGCCTGGGCCATGCTGGAACGCCTGAAAGATCTGCTGGATGAGGACGGGGTGCTCAACCCGGGACAACTTGGCCTTAACGACAGCGTGTAAAATCAAAGTCCCCAGACCGGCTAGGAGAAATATCGTGTTAGCTAAGACAATATTGTTCATATCACTGGGTCTGTTTCCATTTATTGAGGCAACCGCAAACGATGACGCGGATATTGCCGCCATAGAACAGGCCGCGCAACAATGGATCGATTTATACACAGCCGGGGACCTGGACCGGTTGATGACCCTGTATACGCAGGACGCCATCGTCGCCCTGCACGGCAGACCCGCGCTGCGTGGCGTGGAGCAGATCCGCAACTTTTTTGCGCCGGGTATGGGTAAATCCAAGGTGACATTCGAGATAGATATCGAGGAAATACAAATTCACGGCGATACGGCACACCTGCTGAGTAAATATTACCTCACCAGTGAACCAAAGGCGGGCGGCGATACCTATCGGGACGCAGGAAGATCCCTGCTCATATACAAAAGGAACGCAGACAACGAATGGAAATTATACCTGGATATAGACCAGGCCACGCCCGATGCGAGATTTAAAAATTGATCTTTGTGATGCAGATATACGCGGCGGCGAGGGTTGACGCATAAACCGCCAGCACGGCCCACATGGTCTTATCTACTGTGCGGGTAATACCCGCCTCGATTTCTTCCGATGATCCCTTTTCCGCCAGTTCGCCTGTTAAACGACCCAGCGGCAGGAACAGCCAGTCTATGCCTATGGCAAGCCAGTACACCAGCCCGTAAACGACGATTTTAGCAGCCAACCAGGAAACGGTTAGCGGGGCTCCGTTCACCAGCGAGACCAAGCCGATGGCCATCAGCAGCAATCCGGTAATACCCAGCCCGCTCCAGTTAAGACGCTGCAGTCTGGCTCCCAGGGGGGTCCCGATATTTTTCACCGCGGCCATATTGACTGTCAGCAGCAATGCGGCGAGCAGCCACAGACCGGCCATGCCCGGCGCACCCACATCGAGCAAGCCACCGGCATTGGCCAGGTGCACTCCCGCAGGCAGCATGACGATAAAACAGATACGCGGCAGGGTATCGATAACCATTGCCATCTGCAGCAGCGTCAGGCGTGTCTCCACTGACAGGCTTGCATCGCGGAACCTCCTCGCCAGCAGCAATACGCCCACGTCGGTTCCCAACCAGAAAACCAGTAACAGGACATGGATGAATTTGATGGCTTCGTAGGACATGGGGGAATACTACATGAATACAAATCAAGAGTCAGTCCTGGCCTGCCGCAAATCCTGGCCTGCCGCAAATACACTTACGGAATCTCTGGCCTAATCAGAGGCTCCTTACAATAAATTGGTCACAAGTATTCCTGCTATCGCAAGCGGCGCCACGGTTCTGATCAATAACCACCAGGTTTGGAAAAGCCATGAGTTGTTTATTCGTAATTCATCCTCCAAGGCGCTGCGGCGCATAAACCAGCCGGCGAAGAGCGCGATAAGCATCCCACCTACCGGCATCATCAGGTTGGCAGTCAGGTAATCCACCAAATCAAAAAAAGTTTTACCGGCGATGGGTTTGACTTCCGCCCAAAGATTGAACGACAACACGCTGCCGATACCCAACAACCAGGCACTGCAAGTGACAATCGCCGTACTTGCCTTGCGGTTTAAGCCGCGGCGCTCCTCCACCCAGGCTACCGCAGGTTCCAGGATAGCGATGGAAGAGGTGACTGCGGCAAACAACAACAGGAGAAAAAACAGGGCGCCGAACAGGCTTCCAGCCGGCATGTTACCGAATGCAATCGGCAAAGTGACAAAGATGAGGCCCGGTCCTTCGCCGGACACCAGACCGTTTGCGAACACCAATGGAAAGATGGCGAGTCCGGCCATGATGGCGACCAATGTATCGGCGCCCGCGATGACGATTGCAGTCCTGGGAATAGACACATTGCGCGGCAAGTACGCGCCGTAGGCCATCATCAGTCCCATGGATACACCGATGGAAAAAAATGCCTGTCCCACCGCCACCAGCATGATATTCGGGTTGATCCTGCCGAAATCCACGGCAAAGAGAAACCTGAGTCCGGCAGCGAAATCCCCTTCTACGGCACTATAGGCAGTCAACGCCAGCAGCATAAGAAATAATGCCGGCATCAGTATGCCGGTGGCGCGCTCTATGCCGTTACGCAGACCCGCGCTGATGATAATTCCGGTAATGCCGAGGAATATTGTGAATCCCAGCATCATACGCAACGGACTGGACAGCAAACTGCCGAAACGCGCTTGCGCTCCTGCCGGTTCAACCTCTGAAAACCCATTGGTTACGGACACAAACACGTAGTCCAATACCCAGCCGCCAACGACACTGTAAAAGCTGAGGATCAGAAATCCGGCGCCAGCGCCGATCCAGCCGACCCCCGACCACCACCGGGAGCGGTTTTCTTTCTCTGCATTAATCAACATGGCCGTCGGCGGGCTTCGCCTGCCGCTACGACCCAGCATCAACTCGGCCGTCAGGATAGGAACAGCAACCAGCGCCACTGCGACCAGATAGATGATGACAAAGGCGCCACCGCCACTGGATCCGGCAACATAGGGAAACTTCCAGATATTACCGAGGCCGACGGCACCCCCAATCGCAGCCAGGATAAACCCCGTACGGGAGGACCATTGTTCGCGCAGGGTTGTTTGGGTCACTTTCGCTTAAAATAATGGGGTCAGGTCGCACATTGCACATTGGGATGGTCTCACCACTTCACACTCATTTCTTTAATATGTGCAATGTGCGACCTGACCCCATTATTTTCTATGCTACCACGACCGACCGCGCGTGTTGGTATTTTCCCTTATAATTATCATTTTCAGGCTATTCAGGACATGGCTGACAACTATATTGATGAACATTTGGACGAGGTGCGCAGCGAATTCAAGCTGCTGGACCACTGGGTCTACCTGAACGCGGCCGACCAGATGGTGCCGGGCAATTACTGGTTAACCGCTGTTCGCGATTTTTACAATTTCGTTGAGTACGGCCGTATGGAGGACCTTCCTGCCGCCGATATAGCAACACACCCGTTTCTGCTGGCCAAGTGGGATGAAAGCATCCGCCGCAGCGCACAGTTCATCAATGCCGATAAGGACGAGGTCACCAACGCCTATCGACCGGCAATAACTGCAAACCTGATCCTCTATAACATGATGGAATGGGTTGAAGGTGATAACGTAGTGATCACAGACCTGTCCTACCCTTCCATTCCCTATATCCTGCAGGATTTGAAACGCCGTTATGGGATTGACATCAGGGTCGTGCGCAACGTCAACGGCGAGATCCTCATGGAGGACATGGAAAAACTGGTGGACGGCAACACCAGGATGGTAATCGTGGATCGCACTACCGCGTTTTGCGGGTTCACCTTTGACATGAAGGAGGTATGCCGTATCGCCCATGCCCAGGGGGCGCTGGTGCTGGATGACGCCATGCAGACCCTGGGCGCAGTGGACATAGACGTTAAACACGATGAAGTGGACTTCCTGCTATCGGGCGCCTACAAGTGGCAGTGCGGCCCGGAAGGAGCCGGCATCTTCTACATCAGGCGTTCCGTGATGGATCGGATCGATGCCCGCTACCGCAATTACATCTGGGCGGACATTCCCGGCCCCATCCCGTTCGCGGACAAGGACCACGATACGCTGGCAAGCTGGACCTATCCGCCCGTAAACAACGCCAACCGCTTTTCCCAGGACACCACAATCGGGCCCTCCCTGTTCGGCTGGGTGGCCACTTTGAAGTTCTATGAAAAGATCGGCATCAAAAACGTCGAAGACCGAGTGCGGCGCCTGGGCAGCTACACCATCGAAAGGCTGCAGGAAATCGGCTGCCAGGTAACCTGCCCCACGGACCCGAAAAAGCGCCACGGCCTGATCACCTACACCACGGGCGATTACGACAAGGACCTGG
>JAAXHV010000045.1:5279-6327 GCA_012270695.1 Gammaproteobacteria bacterium
CAGAAAGAAATGATGTGAAGCTGGCGAGGTTTATATTTTTTCAGTTAAGCGCCTGATCAACCTTAGGAAAAGATATCCGATACCAAATCCGCCGACCCCCGTACCTAAAATCTTAAGCAGGGTTTTTGCATTTTCAACCTGTTCAAGGTTTCCGAAAAATAACATATAAAACAGTATCAGCGTGAAAAATGTTGCTATTCCTAAAACGGCCCAAAAAATCTTAATGGTGGGTGGCGTTTCGGGTTTCCTTGCGTTCCTCCCTGTCACTGTTCATCTTTTGGAGATGATAACTATATTGTCGCTGGTCCGCGGCACTGTTCGCGTCTATATATGCTCGGGCCACCTCGGTTCGTTTATTAATGCTATCTATACGCCGACGTTCCAACTCCATGAAGTCCATACTAAAGAGCTCTTGTTGCGACTCGAGCTCATGTTCCACAAGTTCCGTTTGTTCTTCTGTTGTCATAAGAAGCGTTTTTTATGAAGATTAAAAGGGTCTTGGACTTGAACGCCTGTATCATCAATCAAGCTATCAAGGACAATTTCTATCGGCAAGGACACTACCTGATAGTCACCGTAACCTGTAGGAATCGCTCGGGAGATCATATCCTGGTAGTCTGGATCTGACTTGCGACGCATCACCTCTTCCAGCGCGCTGAACTCATCAGGAAAATAGGAAGAACTATTATCGTCAACAGCATTTAAGGCTAAACCCATGACATCACCTTTACAGAGAAGCATATAAAATTATATTTTAGTATATACCAAATCATCTCGACTGTACATGTCAGTTTAGTCTAGCTATTATCATTATCCTTCAATAATATGTCAAACATGTTTTCAACTGAGATTCTACCCTGATATTTATAAACTCGTATATTTTCCAAGGAAATGCTTATCCGGTTTCCAGCGGCCACGATAGCGACGCTGGACCCGGTACATACCATGCTGAGACGCATCTGAATTTTGTCAATATGACCAGACTGCCAAGGAATGAGGTATTTATCCTAGCCCGGATTTCTCCAGGTGATGCGATGATCGCGCCGGA
>JAAXHV010000046.1 GCA_012270695.1 Gammaproteobacteria bacterium
GCGTCGAAACACTGTTTGATCTTGTTTTTGTGTGTCTGGATGAAGACGCAGGCTCCCTGCATGATTTTCTCGGGGAAGCCATCATTGAAGCCATACGCACCCCGTTTGGCCTTGCCGATCTTGAAGTATTCCACCTTCATCGCACGGAAATCCAGGCTAACTGGAAATTGTTCGTTGAAACAAACTACGAGGGATACCACGAGTTATTGCATTTATTGAACCGCACCACCGGCGTTGCCCAGCAAGAGTATCAACAGCGGCAATGGAGCTGTCATCAACGGGGTCACGTCAGCTTTGACCACGCCAGTATCAGTTATGGAAACTTGAACTATGAACGACGTGAAGCCGATATGATGCCGGGCATGCAGCCGAATGGACATGTGGTCATAAACCTGTTCCCGGATATGTTGCTGAACTGCCGTTCAACGGTGGCGCGTATTGATTCAATGATGCCCTTATCGCCGACGCGCACCTTGCTGGAATGTCGCGGTCTGGGTCTGGCGGATGACACAGATACAATCCGCGCCATGCGCGTGCGCCACCACAATCAGGTATGGGGGCCGACCGGTATAAACCTGGCTGAAGACGTCTGGGCAGTCCAGGCGCAAATGCGCAACATGGAGAACGGCAGCAGCCAATACAGCGTTATCGCACGGGAGGAAGACGGGCCGATGAGTGATTCTTCACTGCGTAATTTTTACGCGGAATGGAGTCGCCTGACCGGTTACAAACCGCACGATCCCGATATCAGGGATGGCCGCGCTTAGCCGGCATGTCTGCGAATATCAATACACAGTTTGAATTGAGTCGGCTGATCCATGCATCTGCGCGCTACCTGGACGACCGTGACTTCCAGGCATACCTGGAACTGTACCAGGAAGAGGGTGTTTATTCGATCGTTACCAAAGCGCCTGAATTGCCGGAGCCCATGGTCTGGATGCAACGCAATCGCGCAGAATTACGGCAGCGCATCGATGCCATGTCCGAACAGGAATGGGAAATTGCCGAGGTGGAACAAACGCGTGTAGTTTCGGTTGACAGGATCGTGGTTAATGGCGAAACGGCGAATACCTCCAGCAGTTTCGCGCTGTACCATACCGACCAGGGAGGCCTGACGTCATGTTATGCCGTGGGGCGTTATGACGATTGTTGGCAAAAGACCAGGGAAACATGGATGTTGCGCAGCCGCCGGGTCGGGCTGAAGACCCGGCAACTGAGCATGCTATCGCCGTTGCCTATATAAATCAGCCATTTCCCCAGACCGGGTTGTCGTGTGATGTGCACCATTCCTGGCGCACACCCTGCGGGCGTACTGCGGACGTCCTGATATGCTCCAGGCATATTTGTCCGTTTTCCTGAAGCGGTGTATTATTTCATCAACAAGTGGCTGTTTTTTTATCGGAGATTAAAACAATAAACGTGAGGCGCGACATAATGATGCGCAAGTCGATTTCTAAATGAAGCAGGCATCAAAAAGAAAAAAAACCGGCACAGGGTCAGCAAGTCAAGTCGTTCGCTATCTCAAGGAAATCAGCGTCATTTTAATGGTGGCCGGCGCGCTGTTCGTCGCCTTGTCGCTATTCACGTATCATCCCTCCGACCCCGGCTGGTCGCAAGCGGTCAGCGTCGAGGAAATCCGCAACGGAGGGGGGATTGCGGGAGCATATATCGCCAATATATTGCTCTATGTTTTCGGCTACCCGGGTTATTTGTTTCCCCTGGTATTTATCTTTGACGGCTGGCGTATTTTTAGATCGGCCCGGGTTGCTTTGCCTGCCAGCCGCCTCCTGGGAGCGGTCAGGGCCATCGGGTTTGGCCTGCTGTTCTGCGGTTGTTGCGCGCTGGCCTGGTTGCACCTGGAAGCGGGAACGCAGTTGCCGGCGCATTTGCCCGAGCAAGCCAACAGCGCCGGCGGGGTCTTGGGGATAGCCCTGGGTTCAGTCCTGTTTGAGGCCTTCGGTTTCTCCGGCAGTACCCTGTTGATGCTGGCCGCCCTACTAGTGGGTATCACCTTGTATGCCGAACTGTCGTGGTTGTGGCTGATTGAAAAGATCGGGTATTTTACATTATTAATTTTTTCAAAATTAATAAGTTATACAAATAAGTTAATTCAATATATTAATTCATTGCAAGTAAAAAAGGAACGGGAGGAGTTAGTTCGGAAACAACAGAGAAGAGTCAGAAGCAGAGTGCCGCCACGTATTGAACCCGTCATTGATAGAGTGGAAAGCAGCGGTCGGGCCGAGGCGGAAAAACAGGAACCCCTGTTTGAGATGCCGGCTGATTCAGCATTGCCGCCGCTTGGATTGCTGGATGCGCCCAAGCCCTCCGCGGGCAGGTATTCGGAGGCGACCCTTGAGGCCATGGCACGCCAGGTGGAACTGAAACTGCTGGATTTCAACATCCAGGTGGAAGTGGTCGCGATCAACCCCGGTCCGGTTATCACCCGATTTGAACTGCAACCGGCGCCGGGGGTTAAAGGCAGCCAGATCAGCAATCTCTCCAAAGACCTGGCCCGCTCACTGTCGGTGGTCAGCGTGCGCGTCGTTGACGTAATTCCCGGGAAGTCCGTTATCGGACTGGAGATACCCAACGCCACCCGCGAGCTGGTTACCCTGAGTGAGATTTTGAATTCCAAAGAATACGAAGAACTCCATTCGACCACGGTACTGGGGTTGGGAAAAGACATCAGCGGCCATCCCGTTGTTATGGACTTGAGCCGTATGCCGCACCTGCTGGTTGCCGGCACCACCGGGTCGGGCAAGTCCGTGGCCATTAACGCCATGATCCTGAGCCTGCTCTACAAGTCTCCCCCGCGTAAAATCCGTCTGATCATGATCGACCCGAAGATGCTCGAGTTGTCCGTTTACGAGGGAATCCCCCATTTATTGACACCGGTGGTCACGGATATGAAGGAAGCGGCAAACGCCTTGCGCTGGTGCGTGGCTGAAATGGAGCGCCGCTACCAGTTGATGGCGGCGTTGGGGGTGAGGAATATCAACGGATATAACAAGAAGATCAAAGAGGCTGTAAGCCGGCGCCAGCCCCTGACGGATCCGTTTTATACACCCGTCAATGACGAGGATGAAGTGCCAGAGTTGAATGAACTTCCCTATATCGTCATCCTCATCGATGAGTTGGCGGACATGATGATGACGGTCGGTAAAAAAGTGGAAGAACTGATTGCCCGGCTGGCGCAGAAGGCGCGGGCCTCCGGTATTCACCTGATACTGGCAACGCAACGCCCGTCCGTAGACGTTATCACGGGTCTGATCAAGGCCAATATTCCCTGCCGGATTGCCTTCCAGGTCTCTTCAAAGGTGGACTCCCGCACCATCCTGGATCAGATGGGAGCGGAAAATCTCCTGGGTAACGGGGATATGCTGTTCCTGCCGCCCGGCACCAGTGTGCCGATAAGGGTGCACGGCGCCTTTGTCGATGATCATGAGGTGCATAAGGTCGTTGCAAATATCAAGAGTCACGGCGGGCCCAACTACCTGAATGACATAACCCTGGATCCGGGCGACGGCGGAGCAGCGCCCATCCCGGGCATTGAAGCCGCCTCTGATGATGCCGACCCGCTCTACGACGAGGCCGTTCGGATTGTGACGGAAACCCGTAAGACATCCATTTCCTATATCCAGCGCAGGCTCAAGATAGGTTACAACCGCGCCGCCAGGATCGTTGAAGAGATGGAAGCCAGCGGACTGGTAGGTCCCCTGGAAGCCAACGGCAGCCGGGAAATACTCGCGGCGCCGCCACCGCCGGTGGACTAACCCGCATATCTCACCCGGTGAGATATACGGGCTGTTTTGCAAAGCTTTGAAGATAAATACCGACATTCGTCTGCGTTCATCTGCGTTCATCTGCGGATTGTTTCTTTGTCTGCCGGTGAACGCAGGTAAAAACCCGCTTGATGTCTTCCTCGACGGTCTGGAAACGTTCTCAGCCGATTTTGAACAGAGGCTGCTCGACTCATCCGGTGAAGTGCTGGAGACGAGCAAAGGCACTGTGCAACTGCGCCGTCCCGGTATGTTCTCCTGGTTATACCGCGAACCTTATACGCAGAAAATCATCAGCGACGGCAAAACCTTGTGGATTTATGAAGAAGACCTGGAGCAGGTTACCATCAGTGACGCATCCGCTGCCGTGCAAGATACTCCTGCCTTGATTTTCAGTGGTCACTACGATATTGCCGAGCATTACGTGATTAACGAACTGGAAAACGATGCTGAATATGTCTGGCTGGAATTGACGCCCAGGAACCTCGAAGCGCAATACCGGGCGCTGCGCCTGGCGTTCTCCGACAATGAACTTTCCGGCATGATACTGTTTGACAGCCTGGGGCAGACGCTGTTGATCACGTTTATGAACAGCAGGCGCAACCCGGAGTTGGAAAGGGAATATTTCCGGTTTACTCCTGCAGACAACATCGACGTCATCGATGCCAGAAAAACTCACTGACCCGCATGTTTCCCGTGACTTCTGAGGCCGGCGAGTACCGGCCACTGGCGGACCGCATGCGTCCGCAGACCCTGGCGGATTTTGCCGGGCAGGAACACCTGCTCGGGCCGGACAAGCCGTTGCGCCTTGCCATCGAAAGGGGCCAGTTGCATTCCATGGTATTCTGGGGCGCCCCGGGTACGGGCAAGACCACCCTGGCGCGGATTATCTCCACTTCGTGCGAAGCGCAATTCCTGATTCTCTCGGCCGTATTGAGTGGCGTGAAGGAGATCAGGGAGGCGATTGCCAAGGCGCGCCAGTATCGGGACGTGTACGCCAGGGATACCGTGTTGTTTATCGATGAAGCGCACCGCTTCAACAAATCGCAGCAGGACGCGTTCCTGCCGCACGTGGAAAACGGCACTATCACGTTTGTCGGGGCTACCACCGAGAACCCGTCTTTTGAACTGAATAATGCCTTGTTGTCCAGGGTGCGTGTTTACGTCCTGAAACCACTGGCAAGGGATGCCCTTAACCGGGTTGTCAGACAGGGCTTGCAGGATCGTGAGCGGGGGCTGGGTAATAAAAACCTGCAAATCAGCGATGAGGCGCTGGAACTGCTGGTGGACAGCGCGGACGGCGATGCCAGGCGCGCCTTGAACCTGCTGGAGATCGCCGCCGACCTGGCTGCCTCAGAGGGCATAACCGCTGCACTGGTTCGGGAAGTCGTCAGTGGCTCGAGTTACCGCCGCTTCGACAAGGGTGGCGACGTCTTTTACGAACAGATCTCCGCATTGCATAAATCCGTGCGCGGTTCGGCGCCCGATGCGGCCCTGTACTGGTTCGCGCGTATGCTTGATGGAGGTTGCGACCCCCTGTATATTGCCAGGCGGGTGGTGCGCATGGCCTCTGAAGATATAGGCAATGCCGACCCGAGGGGATTGCGTCTGGCCCTGGACGCCTGGGAGACGCAGGAACGGCTGGGCGCGCCTGAAGGCGAACTGGCTATTGCCCAGGCCATTGTCTACCTGGCTTGTGCCCCCAAGAGCAATGCCGTGTACAAGGCGTATAATGTCGCGCTGGAAGACGTCAAGTCCACTGCGTCGGCAGAAGTGCCGCTACATCTGCGTAATGCGCCTTCCGGACTGATGAAGGGACTGGGTTACGGCAAGAAGTACAGGTACGCCCATGACGAACCTGATGCCTACGCTGCGGGAGAGAGCTATTTTCCCGACGATATGGCAGCCCGGCAATATTATTACCCGACAAACCGGGGACTTGAGATTCAGATAGCGGAAAAACTTGCGCGGTTGCGAAAACTAGACGAAAAGACACAGAAAAATTAGTCTTTTGTTTCACCACAGAGAACACAGAGCACACAGAGATGTTTAATGGTTGTCAGCGTTAACCCGTTAGCTGCCGTTAAATCTTTGTGTTCTCTGTGCGCTCGGTGGTAAAACTAACCAGAAAATGCTTGATCCACATATATTACGTAAAGATATGGAAGCCGTGAACCGGGCGCTGGCCAAGCGCGGCTTTGAACTGGATATCGAGCGGCTGCAGTCGCTGGAGCGGCAGCGCAAGGAGACACAGGTTCGCACCGAGGAGTTGCAGGCGGAACGAAACCGCCAGTCCAAAAACATAGGCAAGGCCAAGGCCGCGGGAGAGGATATTGAGCCGTTACTGAGCCAGGTTGCGTCTCTGGGCGATGAATTGAAATCCCGCCA
>JAAXHV010000047.1 GCA_012270695.1 Gammaproteobacteria bacterium
CGCACCGAGCGTGGAGATGCCATCTGGATGAACGCCCAGTCACGCGGGTGTGTTCGATTGCCCAACATCAGCACGCCTCCCGTTTCAGGAATATTTTCAAAGCCCAGCACTTCCAGTCGGTAACGCTGCCTGATAGTCAGGGCGCCGATGAACCGTACCAGGGATTGTGGTAATTTATACATCGTGTAAAGAGCGCCCGCCAGGGCAACGACAGTCAGCAGGGTAAATAACCAATCGCTGATCTCCAGTAGTGAGAAGAGTACGGTCAGGACCAGGAAGCTCAGCATAACGACGTTTTGAATCAGGTTGTTCCCTGCCAGTACTCTGCCCAGGATATGTTCACCTGCATGAAACTGGATCAGGGCATTCAGCGGGATGATGAATATGCCGCCAAGCATTCCGAGCAACAGGATATTGATTCCGTGAGCAGGGATACTTTGCAGACCCGGCAGGATAAACAGGCAGGTGGCCACACCCAGTGCACCGATGGGAATCAAGCCTGTTTCAATGTAATTTCTTGAGACCTTGCCGGCGATAAGGGAACCCAGCATGATGCCGATGCCGGCACAGGCCAGGAGCCCCTGGATGATTCTTACGTCGGTTACGCCCAGGTTATCTTTAGCAAAAGAAGGAAACGCCGCCAGCATGACCTGGCCGATAGCCCAGAAAATCGCCAGTCCGATGATTGACAGGAAAATGACTTCACGGGATTTCACCGCTTTCAAATTATTGGCCAGGTAATGGCCTGTTCGGTACTTGATCCAGTCAAACCGGATGTTTTCATCAGGCTCATAGACATTTGGCAGGCGGTAGGCCAGGATTAACTCAATCACCGCTCCACTAATCAAAAACCAGCCGATGGGAGCGATCGTATGCATTACGTCTCTCTTGGTGGAAAAAACCACGTCGGTCAAATACATCTCAAACAGGATCGAAAATACGAATGTGCCGGCAAGAATTGAAGTGGTAGTGGTGGCCTGCACCACGCCGTTGGCCCGCGCCAGGCGTTCCTTGCCGGCAATTTCCTTGATGTAGCCATATTTTGCCGGTGAGTAAAAGGCGCTTTGTATTGCCAGCAAAAAAGTCATGGCAAAGGCCGCCCAGAACCATCCCAGGTGATAGAACAAGGTGATCATGCTGGTGAGGACGACCGCGCCCCAGGCGGTGGTGCGCATGACCCTGTTTTTCGGAAACTTGTCGGCCAGGAAACCGGCGGGGGTGAACAGCAGGATAAACGGCAGCAGGATCAGGGCGTTGACGATTGCCGTCAAAATAATCAGGGCATCGCCCTCGTAGGTCTTGAAAACGGTGTTCTGTATGGTGATTTTATGCCCCAGGTCCACAAAGGCGTTCAGGAACAGCATGACTACGTAGGG
>JAAXHV010000048.1:0-2723 GCA_012270695.1 Gammaproteobacteria bacterium
CTCTGTGTTCTCTGTGCTCTCTGTGGTTCAAATAATCTCAGTGTCCTCTGTGGTCCAATGATTACCTGGAGTCACGACTTTGATTTCAACGCCTGCAATATCTTATCCGGCGTAATGGGCGGGTCCAGCCGCGCGCCGATTGCATTGTACACGGCATTCGATATGGCAACAGGCACCGCACAGGTCACGCCTTCGCCTATCCCTTTTGCGCCGAATGGGCCGTGTTCGTCGTAGACCTCCTCAAACATGATCTCCGGGTCCGGCATATCCAGTGGTCCCATGAGCTTATAATCCATAAAATTCGGGTTCAGGATGGCGCCTGTTTCATCATCGAATACCAGGTGTTCGGTTGTACAGAAGCCCATTGACTGGTAGTAGCCGCCAGCCACCTGGTTCTCACAGACTGCCGGGTTGACGATGGTGCCGCTGTCATGCACTGCGATGAACTTGATTAATTTCATTTGCGCGGTGCGGGTATCGATCTCGACTTCGGCAAAATCCGCCATCATCATCTTGCCAGCCTTGTCAAACTCCACCCCTTTTGAGGCGCTGCCGATCACCTCGGGTGCAGCCAGATACTCGTAAATCGGCGTGCTCATCAACTCCCTGAGAGTGACGCCGCGTTCCTCGCTGCCCTTGACGAAGATGCGTCGGTTCTTGATATCGAGGTCTGCGGCATTGGCTTCCAGGTGCTTGGCCGCGTATTCCAGAATCTGCTCTTTCGCATGTTCGGCAGCGGCCTTGGTGGCGCGCGCCACCATGTGCATTCCGTTGCTGCCGAAGGTAACCATGGTGTGCCCGCAGACTTCGGAGTCCCCGTCGATCACGTTGATATCTTCCAGTTCAACACCCAGTACTTCTGCGCAAACCATGGCCTGGGTGGTATCGCCGGCCTGCCCCATACGCCCGATACCCGTGGTCAATGCCATGGTGCCGTCTGGATTGACCTTGACGGTAATGCCGTTAAAACCGAAAAATGCCAGACCGCTGATATGGGTTGAGATACCCATGCCGACGCCGCGTATTTTGTGACCGTCTGTTGCCGAGGGCGTGCCCCACCCCTTCCACTTGTTCTTCCAGTCTATGGCTTCGGCCCCCCGTGTAATACACTCGGCCAATCCTGAACTGGTCAGTTCCACCTGCGGGTTTTTATTGAATAACAGCTTGGCGAAAACAACTTCCTGAGAGGTATGGCAGATATCACCCGTTTTCCAATGGTTCTTCAAGTGGAACTCGACCGGATCCACGTTGACCCGCTCCGCGGCCATATCCACCGTCTGCTCAATGGCATAGGCCAGCGTCAGGTCACCCACGCCGCGCATGCATCCCGCCGGTAATAAATTGGTTGCCACGCCGATAAACTCAACACGACCATGTTCGGTGGTATAGATATCGGCGACGGACTGGTAGGGATCGAATTTATTGCCGTAAGCGCCGTTATCCATCAGGTGGCGGTAAGACTGGGAAACCATTTTCCCGTCTTTTGTTATCCCGATCCTGGCATCGATCAGGGGGCGCTCGCGCCGTTTAACGGTGGTCTGCACCTCATCGCGGGTCAGCACCAGGCGTACCGGCCTGTGCGCCTTCCTGGCTATGGCAATGGTCAGCAGCATGAAATTATTCCCCCACCACAAGCCGAATGAGCCGCCGGTGGGAGTGCTGTAGACCCGGACTTTGCTGGGTGAGAGC
Organism: Gammaproteobacteria bacterium; assembly: GCA_012270695.1. Lineage (GTDB taxonomy): Bacteria > Pseudomonadota > Gammaproteobacteria > Eutrophobiales > Eutrophobiaceae > JAAXHV01. The sequence continues at coordinate 1,690 of JAAXHV010000048.1, forward strand.
TCAAAGAAATCAGTGACCGCGTCCCGGATCCAGAACATGGCCTGGGTGGATGTCCACAGGGAAACACTATCCCCTTCCCAGTGGGCGATACAGGCATTTCTGTCCAGCGGTGCGTGCTGCTGGTTACCCAGGGTGATGCGGTTTTCAATGATATGATCCGCTTCTTCAAAACCCTTCCCGATATCTCCCCATTCAAACAGGGAAGGCGGGAGGCTGTTCGGTCCCCACGGGTGTACTTGTGGCGCGTCCTCTTGCATCGCCTCTTCCATATCAAATACCGCGGGCAATTCCTCATACTCCACTTCAATCAGTTTGAGGGCTTCTTTCGCGGTTTCTTCGTCCACGGCGGATACGACCGCGACCTCATCACCCACGTAACAGACCTCCGGCGATATCATGGGCCCCCTGAAGTTGAAACTGAAATCGTGCCACGGAGTTCCGCAGGTCTTCTTCTTCCCGGTAATATCATCCTTGTGGGTGAGGACCGCGCTGATCCCGGGCAGGGCCTCAGCGGCAGAGGTATCAATATGCACCACTTTCGCATGGGCATAAGGGCTACGCAGCACTTTCGCATGGTGCATGCGGTGCATGGGGGGGACATCACCGGCATATTTCAACCTGCCGGTTACTTTTTCATAGGCATCCAGCAAGGGCAGGCTCTTGCCGACTACGGACGTTTCAGTTGTCATTTTGCATCACCTCTTTCAGTAACTGCTGTTCCATCAATCACTCCACCACAGAAAGCACAGAGCGCACTGAGATTTTTTAAAAGTTATCCGATTACCTTCTTTGTCAATCCAGTGTATAAGTTACCCTTAAAACCTCTGTGTGCTCTGTGGTTATGTTTTTTTATCAAAGACCCGTTTTAACTATACTCTTTGCGCGGTGCGTATGGCCTCGGCCGCGTTAAGTATTGAACGAACTATCCTGACGTAGGTGCCGCAACGGCATAAATGCCCGCCGATCGCCTCACGGACTTCCCGTTCGGTCGGGTCAGGATTGTGTTCCAGCAAGTGCTTTGCAGCGATGATCAT
>JAAXHV010000048.1:2849-5534 GCA_012270695.1 Gammaproteobacteria bacterium
CGGTTTGCCGTCCAGTAACAGGGTGCAGGAACCACAGGTGCCCATCTCACAGCCGGTTTTTGTCCCGGTTAATCCCACTTTTTCCCTGATAACGTAAGCCAGGGACCAGTGGGGCTTGACCAGCACATCATAGTGTTCATGATTTATCTTTAAACTGATCGCGTTCACAACTTTTCTCTTTATTGCACTGCTGCCACAGCGCGTTTTAATGCATCCTCAATGCCGCACTTCACCCAGAGACTGCGAATCTCCGCGGATGCGCGAAAATCATGGATGCACACGATGTCAGCGGATGCGGCCGCCGCGGTTTCAATCAAGGCGCCGTCTATTGCCTGATTGAGGAGCACAGCCTCTGCCGCTCTGGAGCGCTCCGGCACGCCCGATAAGGTGGCTGCCCCGGCAACGACTCGTGCAGCGATGCAGATGCCTGTCTCATCCAGTGATACCCGGGCTGCCACGTTGACGATGGGCAGGTCTGCCGCGGTTCTTTCAAATTTGGCAAAACCTGCTCCGGTATTGGCGGGCGGTTGCGGGATGTGCACTTCCAGCACCATCTCACCTGGCTCCAGTGCATTGTTGAGGTAGCCGATGTGGAAATCTGACATGGATATCTCACGCACTCCCTTGCTGCTGCCAATGACTATACTGGCGTCATAAGCAAGCAGGGTTGTCGGCATATCCACTTCGCCGGCGATACACACTTCACCACCTATGGTCGCCATATTCCTGACTTCGTTGATGTTCAGTTCCCGGACAGTCGTGGCCAGGATAGCGAAAGGGCCCTGGCTGGTAAGCTCGTGACTGAATATCTCATTCAAGGTGGTTGTGGCGCCGATACGCAATCCGTCAGCGTCCTGCCGGATATAACTCAAACCGAGTTTTTTGATATCGACCACCGCTTCCACCTCATCAAACAGCTCTTCCCGATGCCCCATGTAAAATGTACTCCCGGCAATGGGAATAGCGTCCTCACCGTATTTATCCAGCAAGGAGTAGGCCTGGTTGAGATCTGTCGGGCTGTAGTATTCCATCAATGGTTCCTCTTATTTTTTACCACAGAGAACACGGAGTTCACTGAGATTCTTATTGGTTTGATCCGGGTGTGCCCACCCTTTAAAAAACTCTGTGTGCTCTGTGTTCTCTGTGGTTCAATAGTATTATTCCAACGCTTTCTTGATGTTACTCTCAAACTCTTCAAATAAACTGTCCATCTGCCCGGCTGCCACTTTCTCGATAACAGCGCCACCCAGTCCACTGGCCCTGACATCGCCGGTGAAGATTATGCGGGTCTGGTCATCTGCCATGGCCTCAAGATCGGTTGTGCCCGTTATCGTCAACTTATAGTGGTTCGAACGTTCAAATAACCTGCCCTCTCCGACAAATTCCGCATGGGTCGGCGGTTCCATCTTCACCGCCCTGGTCCTTGCGGTTGCCTTGCGGGTGGTGCGCAGGACTTTAGTCTCCAGCTTCCAGTCAAACTCTGTTTCGCTTATCGTCCTGACTTCCTTACACCCCGGAATACACAGGCTGAACCGCTGCATGTCGCTGACCAGCTCCCAGGTCTCCTGCAGCGTCGCCTTGACGATGATTTCCCTGCTGATCTCGGGCATATTGTCTCTCTTTCTAATTCCTGCTCGAATCCAGTTGGTTAAACTCATCATGGATGATGTCAGAGCGCCTGAGCTTACCCAACGACACCGCTTCACGAAACCGGTGCAACCTGGCAAAACTCAACGTGNNCGCGGGAACGCGGGTCCGGCAATAGTGCTGTAACCGTAGTATGAGAGCGTATGTTCTTTGCCTGTCAGGTTGGCACTGGCCGTATACACCATATTTTCCGTAGCCCGGGCCGCGGTCATGGACGTCATATAAAACGGTCTGCCCGGCAACGCCATACTGGCGGTACTGTTAATGATGATACGCGCGCCTTTCAGCATCAGGATGCGGGAGAGTTCAGGATAAACCCAGAAGTCGGCACAGATTTGTATTCCTATGGGTCCATACCGGGTTTGAAATACTGGTACGCCGCCGCCGCCGGAAAAACACAGACTTTCCTTGAACAACGGCGGTGTCCCAAGGTGAAGCTTTCGGTAAGTGCCGATCAACCCTTCAGGGCCGAGCAACGGACAGGAGATATAACAAATATCAGCGTCATCTTTATCACGTTCCGGCATCCCGAGGACCACGTAGATACCCAGTTTTTTTGTCAACCCGGCGATTTCTTCCGTGACGGGACCCGGTATGGTCTCGGCAAATTCCTTGTGCATGGTGTTGTCTTCGTTTGCTTCATAACCACTCAGTGACAATTCCGGAAATGCCAGGATATCAATCCCTTGCTCTGCCGCTTCGCTGATCAGCTGCCTGACCTTGCCGAGACTGGCCGCCTTGTCATTCCAGATACTCTGGTAATTCACACAGCCCAAAGTGACCGAGTTTTCGTATTGTCGGTATTGTTCCGGAATCATCGAGACAGGATATGAGGCTCAGTGAACGTCGTTACGGGAAATGTACTTGCCCTGACCAGACTGATGTTCGCCGGGTTCTCCATCTTCGACGATGACCTGGCCGCGTAAAATGGTATGGGTCGGCCAGCCTTGCAAGTTCCAGCCATCGTAGATACTCCAGTCACACATGCTGCGCAGGTTTTCTGTTTTCACCGTGACTTCCTTCTCCAGGTCAACGATG
>JAAXHV010000049.1 GCA_012270695.1 Gammaproteobacteria bacterium
GATATCCCCTCACTGCTGGTCGAGACCGCGTTTATCTCCAACCCCCAGGAAGAAAAGAGATTACGCAGTAGCGCCTATCAGCAGAAGCTTGCCCAAGCGCTGACTGCCGGTATTAAGCGCTATTTTGAAGTCAATGCCCCGGATGGGACATTACTGGCAAGCCGACAACACATCATAGAACGTGGGGATACATTGGCTGAAATTGCCCGCTATTACCGCGTCAGCCTGGGCAGTTTACGAGCGCTGAACGGCTTATCCGGCGACAGTATTAAAGTCGGCCAGGTATTATCCATCCCGGATGCCGTCAGCGACGGCTGATGAAAATACCCAGGATTGCCGAACTGCCCGCAACCCTGGCAAGCCAGATCGCGGCAGGAGAGGTAATAGAACGGCCGGCGGCCGTTGTCAAGGAACTGCTGGAAAACAGTATTGACGCCGGCGCCGATAATGTGACGGTCAGCATCACTGACGGGGGTCATAAACAGATTTCGGTCAGTGATGACGGCCACGGTATCCATCCTTCCGACATCGAACTGGCGTTACGGCGCCACAGCACCAGCAAGCTCAATACGCAATCCGACCTGGACTGCATCACCAGCCTGGGATTTCGCGGTGAGGCCTTGGCCAGCATTGCGGCAGTTTCACGGTTTTTACTTGTCTCAAGAACCGAGCAGTCCGATTCGGCCTGGTCGCTGTCATTCGACCCGGTCAGCGGCAACACGATTGTCAAACCGGCGGCGCGCTCCCCCGGGACTACCGTAGAGGCCAGCGATATTTTTCAAGCCACACCAGCGCGCCGCAAATTCCTGCGCAGCCGGACTACGGAGTTTCTGCATATAACCGAAGTATTCAAGCGCGTGGCCGGCAGCCGCTTCGATATCAGTTTTACCCTGACGCATAACAACAAACCGGTACTGCGCTATCGCGCCTGCCAGGACGACATGATTGAAAGGGTGGCAGATGTATTCGGTCAAAAGTTTGCAAACCAATCCATCCCGGTGAATTATGAATTCAGGGGAATGAGATTATGGGGCTGGCTGGGAGGGGGCAACCTCAGCCGCAGTCAGTCTGACCGGCAGTTCTGTTTTGTCAACGGCCGGGTAGTTCGTGATAAAAAAATCTTCCATGCAGTCCGCTCTGCCTTTGCTGATTCACTACCCACAGGCCGTTATCCGACCTACCTGCTGCACCTGGATATCGATCCGTCGGTCACCGACATCAACGTTCATCCGACCAAGAGCGAAATCCGCTTCAGGGATACCCGGAGCGTTCACGATTTTATTCATGTCAGCCTGAGGGATGCGCTGGAAGCTGTGCAATCGCTGGATTTGAACGTTATCGGCGATGTGCCCGAAAACAGGCCGAAAGCGTTCCCGGGACATCATGTTCACAGCCACCAGCCACAGGTGCAGGAGGCCGGCGCGTTCTACCAGAACCTTGTCTCCAGGGAAAGACAGGATGAATTGCTGGACCAACGTGCCAGGCTTGGGGCGCCCCTGCTGGCATTAAACGCTCGAATTGTGCTGGCGCGAAGAGATCCCGACTACGTCCTGTTGAACTACCAGGCGGCAACCGAATATGTTCTGCGCTATCGATTAAGGCGGGACTACCTGAACAAGTCCGTCCGCCAGCGGCCGTTACTGGTTCCCGTGCATCTTGAGACAGGTCCCTCGGAGGTTGAACTTGTTGAGAGGCATGCAGAGCTGCTCGAAACGCTCGGTCTGTCATTGAGGGTGGTTGCTGCTGACGTGATCTCCATCAAGGCGATTCCGGCGCTGCTTGAAGAAGCCGATGTAAAAACTTTGCTGAGAGCCGTAGTGGATGAGTTGCGGCGGTCGGGTGGAAATACCGGCCCGGGAGAAAGGCTATTGGCGGTTATGACACAGGGTGTGGGGACAAGGAAGGATACGCCGTCAGTCTCCGAAATGCAGAATTTGCTGAACGTCCTGGACGATACCGCTCTCGATACTACGCAGAGGCATCATAAAGGCATGTGGCGGACGCTATCGGTGGATGAGTTCAGCAAGTTGATCGATGATTGACGCAGTCATCTTTCTCATGGGACCCACGGCCAGTGGCAAGACTTCACTGGCGGTTGAACTGGTAAAACACCTGCCGTTGGAGATAATCAGTGTTGATTCTGCCATGGTCTATCGGGGACTGGATATCGGCACGGCAAAACCAACCCGGGAAGTGCTGGAAGCTGCCCCTCACCGTTTGATCGATATCTGCGACCCGACCGAGTCTTATTCTGCCGGCAGGTTCAGGCGTGACGCCATGGCGGCTATTGAAGAAATCCGGGAAAATAACCGCGTCCCCATCCTGGTCGGCGGCACAGGTTTATATTTTCGTTCTCTGGAACAGGGATTTTCCGACTTGCCGGCAACGGACCCGGCGGTTCGGACACGTCTGACAGAGATATTGCGAGAACGCGGTTCCCCGGCGCTGCATGCGGAATTAAACCGAGTCGACCCTGTTTCAGCCGGACGCCTGCATCCCAATGACTCGCAGCGAATCCAGCGGGCTCTGGAGGTGTATGAAATGACAAAAACCCCGCTTTCCGTCTTTGTCGCCGAAGGCCGGCTGGGCCCGTTAACCCATAAGGTCATCAAGTTGGCGCTGGTGCCGCCGGACAGGCACATTCTTCGTGAGCAGGCACGGCAGCGCTTTATCTGGATGTTGGAGAACGGTCTGGTAGATGAAGTACGCGGTTTCTGCAAGCGTGAGGACATGCACGAGGGCCTGACTTCCATGCGCCTGGTCGGGTATCGGCAAGTCTGGTCTTACCTGGCGGGCCGATTCAGTTATTCTGAAATGCGGGAACGAGCCGTTATAGCAACGCGGCAACTGGCAAAACGCCAGCTCACCTGGTTGAGAGCAGAGGAAAATATCACCTGGTTCGACAGTTCCAAACCTGAAATTGCGCAGGAGTTGGCGGATTTTTTACATAACAGTCCCGCGTTTTCTTCCAGTATGTAATATAATTATAAGTGCCTCCGCGTTTCAGACGCATTGTCTTCGGTTACAAGGATGAACCGGACAGGGGGATGCAGACAATAATAATCAGAACGAATAGCAATGAGGTATTATTATGAGCAAGGGGCATACACTCCAGGATCCATTTCTCAACACTTTGCGCAGGGAACGGATTCCCGTATCGATTTATCTCGCCAATGGCATAAAACTGCAAGGGCACGTCGAATCTTTTGATCAATTCGTGATATTGCTGAAAAATTCGGTGAATCAGCTGGTATACAAACATGCAATCTCAACGATAGTACCTGCCAGAAACGTAAGATTGCCACTGGCAGAAGACGAGAGCAGTGATATCTGACCCGGGTCGCAGAATAAGAGTCGCAGTTAAATCGCATCAGTTTATACGGCACGATAGTCCTTCCTGGTGTTGAATGGCCTGACTGACTAGCTTATTGGCTTTATTGGTGGTTTCATTGCGGCAACTGCAATGATTACGATCAGCATCAGCGCCGCATTCAATTGGAACGCAATGGAGAAGCCACCAGCTTTTTGTGCGATATAACCTGCGATAACGGGCCCTGCCATGGCCGCGGTAGTGATGAAATTCATGGTGCCGAGTATTTCCGGATTGTCTCTCTCTCCGAAATAATTCAGCAACAGTAAGGCGGTAGCCAGGAAGCACATACCGAAGCCGAAACCCTCGCCGACGGCGAACAGGATAAGCATGCCCGGCGTGTCGGCAACGGAGAGGGCAAGCATACCGATCATCTCGCCGATCAATGCTGCGACCAGCAGCCATTTGGGGTCAATCCGGGTGGCGATCATTCCTCCCAGGGCACGGGATAAGGCGTTCACTGCACCGTCTGCGCTCAGCGCCAACGTCGCCAGCGCGGTTGATATGCCAAGCATTCCCAGGTGGGTAAAGGCCCAGCTGTTCATGGTCAGGGTACAGAATAGTGTCAGCGTTAACGCTGCAACAATCAAATAATACTGAGGTGTGCGCAGCGCGTCCCGGTAGCGCCAGTCAGTCTTTGTCTTAAACACCTTGTCCGAGATTTTCTCTTCCTCCAATGCGTTCGCAGCGCCCGCATCATTGTTATCTGCGTGCCGTTCTTTAATAAAGGCGAGCGCCAGCAGCATAAGCGCAACGATGGCTGCGGTCATGGACCACCAATGCACCCGCCAGGAATCTGTATTGCTGACAATCAGGGTGACGATGGGTGGGCCGGCGACAGCGCCCAATCCGCCCAGGGTCATATACAGGCCGATAGCGAATGAGCGCCTGTCAGACAACCAGTTATTGATCAGGTGGATGCCCGGTACCGTTGCGCACAGGGCATAGCCGAGTCCCAGCAGGCTTGCGCCGGTCCAATACTGGTACAGGCCGTCACCCAGGGCAATCAGGACAAAACCACCGGCCATAGTCGTTGAGCCGATCAGGTAGGTCGCCTTGAGGCCGAAACGCCGTATGGTCCAGGCGGGCAGGGTGCCTGCCAGCCCCACCAACAGCGCCAGCAGGGAAAAACCTGTGCCGGCCTGAGACCAGTTCCAGGAAAACTCCTCGATCATATAAGGCAGTACGACCCCCAGGGAGCTGAAGGTTGACGCAGTGATGAAGAAGAAGAACGTACTGACGAGTGCAAACAACCACCAGCGTTTATCAGGGAA
>JAAXHV010000050.1 GCA_012270695.1 Gammaproteobacteria bacterium
ATGGGTCCGTCGGGTTCCGGCAAGTCGACCCTGATGAACATTATCGGTCTCCTGGACCAACCGACGAGCGGTTCCTACCTCATGCGCGGGCATGAGGTCGGGACGATGGACGACGACGAACTATCCGACATCCGCAACGCCAGCATCGGCTTCGTGTTTCAGTCCTTCCACCTGCTGCCACAACTGACGGCCGTGGAGAATGTAGGGCTGCCGCTGACCTACCGGGGTTTGGCCGTCGATGAGTCCGGCCATCGTTCGCGGGAGGCGCTGGCTCGGGTCGGCATGGCCGACCGAGGCGCACACAGACCGAACGAACTGTCCGGCGGGCAACAGCAGCGGGTGGCGATCGCCCGAGCGCTGGTCGGGGAGCCGGCCATCATTCTGGCCGACGAGCCCACCGGCGCGCTGGACCCTCGCATCGGCCAGGAAATCATGGACCTGTTCCGGACATTGAACGCCGATGAAGGGCTCACGATCATCATCATCACCCATGACCTGAAAATAGCGGGGCAATGTAAGCGGCACGCTCACATCGAAAACGGCACGCTGATGGAGGAAGCGCCGTGATTAGATTGGACTTCGGGACGTTGCCGCGTTTCGATAAGCGCTCCGCGCTATTCAAGACCAACGTTGTTGAAGCAGTCAGCAGCCTCTACGCGGCCAAGCAGCGCACTCTCCTGGCATTGGTCGGCATAGTCATCGGCATTGGCTCGGTGATCGCGATGGTTTCCATGGGGTTGATATTCAAGGAAGAGTCCCTTAAGCAATTCAAAGAACTCGGTACAGACAGGTTGAGCATCCGTAAGTTGCAAACCCGCCGTGCGCCGGTCCAGCCGACCATCAGTTTAGCGGCAGCCGAGAACCTCGCGGCTGAGATGCCGTCCATCGTGGTATCGGTGCCCTGGATCAGCTCGTACGAGGAATTCATCTATGCCGGCAAAATTGTCGGCGATGGCACAGTAATAGGAGGTCCGGCGTCCTTTTTCGACATCAACAAGCTGCGCCTGGACTCCGGCCGCTTTCTTTCGGACCTGGACTTCCGCCGCTACTACTGCGTTCTTGGGGAAACAGTCGGCAATGCCATGCGCAACGCCGGCGCCAATCAACTGGTGGGGGAACGGATCAAGCTTGGTGGACGCCAGTACACCGTAGTGGGCGTGTTGAGAAATGCGCCTCCGGGGAGGGATTTCGATATAAATCGTTCTGTCTTGATCCCCATCACGACGGCGATGCGGACGTTGCGAAGCCGGCAGATAGGAAACATCTATGCCCGCATGGAACCTGACGTACACTATACGATCGCCAGCGCCGACGTGCAGGCTTACTTTAAACGCATATCGAGACACCTGGAAGTCGAGGTGATGAGCGCCAAGCAGTTGATTGAACAGATACAAAGACACCTGCAACTGATCACCCTGCTGCTGGGCGTAATCGGCAGCATCTCCCTCATCGTCGGCGGGGTTGGTGTGATGAACGTCATGCTGATCTCGGTGACCGAGCGGCGCAAGGAGATCGGCATACGACGGGCTCTCGGCGCCCGCCGCAAGGACATTCAAGGCCAGTTTCTTATAGAGTCAATTATCCTGTCCTTGCTCGGTGGCTTCTTCGGCATCCTCCTCGGCATTGGCGGCTCCTACGTCACTTGCCTTTTTACCGGATGGACTTTCTCGTTGTCGGCAATATCTGTGGTGCTGGGGGTGGGCGTGGCCTCCGGAGTCGGCATCTTTTTCGGCTTATACCCGGCCTACCAGGCGGCTCGCCTGGACCCCATCATTGCCCTGAGGACGCCTTGAGATGGATATTGCTACATCAGCCCGGATATCTCACCAAATCGCGCCTGGCGTTCAAAAAACGCGCGCTTCCCTAGACGTTTCGCACGTGGGAGAGTCCGAACAGCAATAGAAGCCCGTAACCTCCACCCCTTCAGGCAGACTCGCCCCGTCCTTCCCCCCCTTAGGCGGTAAAGTAACGGCTATTTCTGCGCCGGTGCTGAATTGAATAACAACATCCACCTCGTAATCACACTCGTTTTGTACTGAATACCACTGAGTAAAACTACCGGAGACAGTGGGGTTCTTCTCTAGACTCTTGAGCACACAACTCGCCAGTCTTTGCATCTTGTCTGCACTACAGCTCTGTGCCCAAACCGGGCCGGCCATAAAGATGAAAGTCAATATGACTGCAATTATAGATTTAGACCTCATAAGATTCCCTCCACTAAATTAAGAGAACACCTGCTGTGACGTTTTCGGACACGCGAGAACGTTCACCTTTTACAAGGTAACACACGAATCGTATGTTGTACAGCCCAACGTTGCGAACAGACATCCGTGATTTGGCCATACGCATGGGCAACATGGAAGTACGCATGGCGAACGTAGAAAAAGAAGTGGCTTTCATCCACGGTCTGTTATCACCGCGTCCTGTTGCCGGCGATAATCAAACAGAGCAGGACGGTTCATCCGGCATGAAATATTGTAACAAGTCGTTCAGGTAGCGCGCGCCTTTTGCCGTTGCTTTTATCAGTCCCGGCTCGATTTCCAGCAATCCGTCATCTTTGGCAGCAGCGACCTGTTCCCCGATGGCAGCCAGTGATAGTCCGGTCCTTTGACTGAAATAAGCCTGCGGCACGCCATTTTTCAGGCGCAATGCATTCAACATGAATTCCAGGATGCAGTCCTCTTTCGACAACGCCTTATGTTCAGAGACGACCGAGTCGGTCCCGGCATGACGGATATAACTTGCCGGCACGCGCAGGCGGGACTGTCTTGTTACCATCAGCTGCGATGACTTAGTGGTTGCCGCCGACGTTGTTGTCCTGGCAGACAGAAAATCGGTTGCACGTTCTTGATTTGCGGATGACCTGGCAGTTGTCGCCGGCGTTGTTGTTCCGGTGGTGATCTTGCTGTGGGCGCCGGCGCCGACGCCTGTATAATCACCGAATTCCCAGTAATTCAGGTTGTGCCGGCATTCATTACCCTGCCTTGACCAGGCGGAGACCTCGTATTGCCGATAACCCTGACGGACCAGGTACTCCGCTCCACAGCTCTGCATCTGCCAGATGAGATCATCATCGGGCAGTGGCGGCGGTTTTGCATGGAACACAGTATTGGGTTCGATAGTGAGTTGATACCAGGAGATATGCGCCGGCTCAAGACTGAGCGCGACAGCCAGGTCCGACAAGGCGTCTTCCGTGGTTTGTCCCGGCAGCCCGTACATGAGGTCGATATTGATATTGGAAAACCCGGCGCCGGCGGCTGTTGCAACCGCAGACTGCGCCTCATTGCCGTCGTGAATCCTGCCTATGGCCGCGAGTTTGACGTCGCTGAAGCTTTGCGCGCCGATGGAAAGCCGATTTACACCCAGGCTGCGGTAACCGGCAAAGCGCCGGCTGTCCGCCGTGCCGGGGTTGGCTTCCAGGGTAATTTCAGTATCGGCAAAAAGACCGGAGACGGCATCGGCCGCCTCCAGGATCGAACCGATGCTGCGTGCCGACATAACGCTGGGCGTGCCACCGCCAAGGAAGACAGAGACCAGCTCCCTCTCCTGGAGTAACCCGGCACTGAACTTCAGGTCTCTTACCACGGCCTCGACGTATTCCCGCTCCGGGAAGGACCCGCCTTGAATTTCATGGGAATTGAAATCACAATAGGGGCACTTCCTGATGCACCAGGGAAGGTGGATATACAGCGCTAACGGCAGCTTATCGGAAGGATCCATCCACAGATAAATCACCTGTGTTCGTCTGCGTCCGTGCTGTGGATGGACTTAACCAATCCTTGAGTTGTAGCGTAAGCGAAAGCAGGGTCGGCATGAAGGTCAGCGTGATCAGTGTCGAGAACAGCAGGCCGAACATGACGATTGCCCCCAGGCCGCGGTACAACTCCGTCCCCGCCCCGGGGTTGAACACCAGCGGCGATAAACCGAATATGGTGGTGATGCTGGAAATCATGACCGGCCTGAGCCGCGCCCGGGTGCTCTCCAGCACCGCATCAATCGATGCCATCCCCCTCGTCTTGATGTTGCGCATGGTGCGGTCGATGATGAGAATGGGATTATTCACCACCGTGCCGATCAGGATCAGGAAACCCAGCATGGTGATCACGTCAAAAGGCTGGTATATATCCGTAAATCCCAGCAGCGACAAGTTGCCGCCTATGGCGTTCAGCAACCACAGCCCGAACAACCCCCCGCCTATACCGATGGGAACGGTCGTCATCACCAGCAACGGATAACCCCAGTGGGAAAAGATGGCCACCAGCAATAAGTAAGCGATGATTACGGCGACGATAAAGTTCCCTTTCAAAGCAGCGCGGGTCGCCTTGAGCAGGTCGCTGGCCCCGCTGATGCTCATGCTGATATCGTTTCCTATTTCTCCCGTTTCCCTCAGCTCGTCGATTATGCCGCGCCGGACCATGTCAACGCCCTGCTCCAGCGGAATGTCACGTGGCGGGATAATACCCAGGGTGATGGTTCTCTTACTGTCCACACGGCGTATGGTCTCGGTATTCACGGTCTGCCTGACCTCGGCCACGGCGCTCAGCGGCACCATACCGCCCTGGGAAGAATACAGCATGATGTTGTCCACGTCCTCCGGCCGCTCAATGGTGCCTTGGGTGGAGTACAGGAACATGTCGATCTTCTCATCACCCAGGAAAAACTCATCGACAAACGCGCCGTCAGAGAAGGCCCAGATAGTGTAACCCAGGTCACCGACATCAAGACCCAATTCACTGGCGCGCTCCCAGTCCGGACGAATCTCCACCAGGGGCTGTCCCATAGCCAGGCTGGAAGGCTGCGGACGGATCTGCGGGTTCTGAAACACGGACTGGGCCTTGACAAAGGACTTGAGACCGGCGTCAAACAGAGGCGCCAGGTCGGTGCCGCTCAACTCCAGGTTGATGCTCCTGGATCCGCCCCAGTTGCTGGAAAAAATAGATCCCCGGGAAGCAAAGGCATGAATGCCCGGGATTTCCCGGATCTTCTCCACGACTTTATCCAACAGGTCGTTGACCTGCTCCGGTGACGTGGCCTCCAGGATCACCATGTTACGCGCAGCAGCGACATAGCCGACCACGTAATCCAGACCAGGCAGGTCGGCTTCCCCCCTGGCGTATTTGTCCGGGTCTTCGCCGATATGGGACACCAGGAAATCATCCAGGTCCTTGTAGATGGCGTGCATCTCATCGATGTTGTAACCAGGCGGCGCATACATCTGGATGAACATTTTCTGCTCTTCCCCTTCCGGCAGGTATTCCGCCTTGGGAATGGACGCAAAAATCAGCAACGTAATACAACCCACTACGGCCACCAAGCCTACCCGGCGCGAGATCCTCCCCATCAGCCAATGCACAAAGCGGATAAGCATCTCTGCAACCCGCTGTCCCGCAGCAAACAACCCGGCAGTGCTGCCGGACGGGTCAGCGCCCTTCAGTGATAGAAACCGGCTGCACAGGGCCGGCACCACCAGCGTCGCGACCAGCAGGGACATCAGTATGGAGGCAGAGATGGCAACGGCAATATCCGAATATAACTGACCGGCCTCCTGTTTGATGAACAATATCGGGATAAATACGAACACCGTCGTCAGCGTGGACGCCAGCAGCGCCGGCCATACTTCGGACACGCCGTCCAGCGCGGCGCGGCGGCGCTGCTTGCCAGCGGCCATGTGCCGATAGATATTCTCCAATACGACAATACTGTTGTCCAGTGTCATGCCGATGGCAAAGGCGACACCGGCCAGCGAGATCACGTTAATGGTCCGCCCGGTGATCAGCAGCCCCAGGAAGGCAGCAAGGGTACAGATGGGGATGCCCATGGCGCCGATGAGGGTGGCGGAGGGGGTTCTGAGGAAAAGAAACAGGACGAGAGTAGCCAGCAAAGCGCCGATAAACAGGTTTTTACGCACATTGACTACGGAGGCGGCGACGTATTTCACGTCATCGGCGTTAAGCGCCATGTACAAGCCCCGCTCTTTCAACAGGCCATTGTTCAGTTCCTCGACTTTTTCCATGACCTTATCCTTGACGTCCACCACGTTGGAGCCGATTTGCCGGCGCACTCCCATGCTGATGTTGGGTATCCCCCAGCCGTAAGAATAAGACTTGATTTCAAAGGTAGACAGTTCCGCATAGCCCAGGTCGCGCAAACGGATAAAGGCGCCGTCGCGGTGGGCGATAACCATGTTTTCGATGTCTTCCGTGGTCGCAAAACGGCCCACCGTCCTTAACAGGTAGCGGCGTTTGCCGCTGTCGAGATCGCCACCAGACACGTCCCGGTTACGCGCGCGTATGGCGCTGCGTACCTCTGACAACGTAATCTGGCGCTCGGCCAGCTTCACGGGATCCACGTAGATCTTGATCTGACGTTCAGCCCCACCCCAGATACGGACTTCCGATACGCCCGGCACCCGCTCCATCTGCACGCGCACGTGGTCATCCAGAAAATCGTGCATCTCCACCATGTTGACGTTCTGCGGATTGCCCGGCAGGGGCCGGGTAAGGAAAAACAGGAATGGGTTATTGGAGACGGTACTCGTGACAAGACGGGGCTCATCGACGTTTTCCGGGTAACCGGGTACCTGGGTCAAGGCGTTGTTCACCCGGATCAGGACCTCGTTGGTGTCGACACCATAGGAAAATTCCAGTTCAATCTCAGCGCGACCGGTGAGGGCCCGGGAGATCATACGTTCAAGACCGAGTACCCGGCGCAGGTGCTCCTCCTGCTCGATGATGATCTCCTTTTCCACGTCCTGGGGGGTAGCCCCGGGCCAGGTGGTAATGACGGTCACTACCCGGACATCGAGATCAGGAATCATCTGGATGGGCACGCGGAAAATGGCCAGCACGCCGAACAGGCAGATGATCAATACCGCTACCGCGATAATCAGCGGCTTCTCGAGAGCAAACCTGAACATGTTCTCATACGTGATCTGTGGATGAAGCAACCGCGCTCATAAGTTCAGCTGAAGTTCTTCCTTGATCTCAACGAGTTGGCCCGGGCGCAGGATCTCGTTGCCGCGCACTACCACACGGTCGCTCGCATGCACGTCGCCGGCGGTAATTTCAATATTCTCCCGGTAGGTACGGCCGGTCCTGACGGCCACCTGCCTGGCCTTCATGCCCTCACCGTCCGGCTGTATTACCCAGATGGATTCGCTGCCGTCGGGCCTCCTGACGACCGCGTCCTGGGACAGCAGCAGGGACTCCTCGGCGCCAGCGTCACTCAGTTGAAAAACCACGCGCACCGACATGCCCGGCGCGATCAGGCGGTCTCTGTTTTCCAGGTCTATTCTTATCGGAAAAGTCCTGGCCGCCTCACTGCTCATCGGGACTTTCATGGTCACACTGGCAAGGAAGTCCCGATCCGGATAAGCATCAAATGTAAGCCTGACCGGGGTGCCTAACTGTACGTCATCAAAGTAAAACTGGGGGACCGGCACGTTCACCCGCAACCAGCCGATCTCCGTCAGTTCAAGCAACGGGGTATCGATCCTGACCCATTCGCCCTGTTCCACCATCTTTTGCGTGATGACACCGTCAAAAGGCGCGCTGATGGTATGGCGTCTGACGATTTCCTCCTGGCGCTCCAGTTCCTTTTTCAGGCGTTCCAATGCCGCGCTGTCCATGGCAACCGTGGCCAGGGCGGCTTCATACCGGGTCGGCGGGATATGCTTCTTCTCCACCAGTTGCGCCGCTTCATTCTTTTGCCGCAGCGCCTCCTTCAACCTGGCCTGCGCTTCCGCCACTTGTGCCGCGACGCTGTCCCTGTCAATATCCGCGATGTCGCGGTCCAGTTCCAGCAAGGCATCGCCCTGTTTGACTTCATCCCCCTCATCCACGTAAAGCCGGGCAACCAACCCAGCCACTTCGGGAGAAAGCCGGGACAGCCGCCGCGTGGTAACGCTGCCGGTCAACGGCAATTCTTCATACACCGGGGCGACGACGGGCCGCATGATTTTCACCGGTATGGCCTTGTTTTCCTGCGCTTCAGCGAAGCCCGCGGCGAACAGCAGGACAAACAGGCAAACAGGAGAAAATTTAATCTTTACTCTCTCCAGCATCAAACTCTCCCGCCAACTGTGAGAGATGGGGTCAGGTCGCACATTACACGCACAGGCAAGGTTTGTTGCAGTTTCTCAGTCATTTTTTTGTGTGTGCAATGTGCGACCTGACCCCATCTCC
The DNA here is from genome assembly GCA_012270695.1 of Gammaproteobacteria bacterium. Lineage (GTDB taxonomy): Bacteria > Pseudomonadota > Gammaproteobacteria > Eutrophobiales > Eutrophobiaceae > JAAXHV01. The sequence continues at coordinate 8,184 of JAAXHV010000050.1, forward strand.
CCAGCCATGACTGCGCCATTGATCCGGTATTATTCAAGCGCCTTCGCCTGTTTCATTAATTCCACCAGGTTCTGCAAGGCCTGCCCTCTGTGGCTGATTGCGTTCTTGACCTCCGGCGGCAATTGCGCCGAAGTACAACCCTGCGTCGGTACGTAGAATACCGGATCATACCCAAATCCGTTATTTCCCGCCGGTTTATCGACGATATGCCCTTCCCAAACCCCTTGCGCGATCAGGGGTTCAAGGTCACCGGCGCCGCGCAGGTAGGCGATGACACAACGAAATCTGGCCGCAGGTTCCCTGGCCTCGGCAGCCGCAATATTACGCAGCAGTAATTGCAGGTTGTCACTGTCCGTGGCGTCTTTACCGGCATAGCGCGCTGAATAGACTCCCGGCTCACCGTTCAAAACGTCCACCTCTATGCCAGAATCATCGGCAATGACCGGGCACCGGGAAAGCGCTGCCGCGTGTCGGGCCTTTATCAGCGCGTTTTCGACAAAACTGGCGCCGGTTTCTTCAACGGCAGGCACCGCAAACGCGGATTGCGGCAATACCCTGACTTGATATGGGGAAAACAGCTGGGAAAATTCCCGAAGTTTGCCCGGGTTGCCGCTGGCCACTACAATTTCTCCGTTTTTCATCAGCATTTCCCGCTAACGGCTGCTTTGGAAGCGCTTATTCGGGGTTGAGCGCCGCGGTCTGGGCAGTGAACAAGCGTTCAATCCCCTTCCTGGCCAATGCCAGCAACTGATCCAACTCGGCGAACGTGAACGGGTGGCCTTCCGCTGTGCCCTGGATCTCGATCAGCTCGCCCCGGTCATTCATGACCACATTCATATCAGTTTCACCCCCGGAATCCTCGTCGTAATCCGGGTCCAGTCCCGGGGTCCCGCCACATATCCCGACCGAAACGGAGGCCACCGCGGCGCTAATCGGGTCTGTCTGAATT
>JAAXHV010000051.1 GCA_012270695.1 Gammaproteobacteria bacterium
CACCTGGTGAGAAATCCGGGCTGGATACCAGTTTATAACATTACAGTATAATATGATGAACAATATCGAATGAAATTGACTGGGAGGTGACCAATGAGCGAGCTTGCAGAAATTAAGAGTCTGTTGGAGAAAATTGACGGACGGCTTCAGCGTGTCGAAGATATCGAAGCGATCAGACGCTTGATTGTCGATTATGCGCGCGGGGCGGATCACGGCAACGATCCGGACATGCTGACCCCTTTGTTTACCGAGGATGCGGTCTGGGAGGCAAAAGGCTTTGGTCGCTGGGTGGGCCGCGATAAGGCCATCGCCTTTCTCAAGGCCATAGCAGGGGAAAAAGTGTGGTGGTCTTTGCACTTCATGATCTCCCCGAAGATCGACCTGGCCGCCGACGGCCAGTCCGCAACCCTGCTCTGGTATCTGTGGGAACCCGCAACCATGCCTGATGAACAGACCAAGCAGGCGGAACCCCACTGGATCACCGGTGTCTATGACGCCGAGGTCGTCAAGGTGGACGGTAACTGGTTGTTTAAACGGATCACCAGCGGCATGAATATGATCAGCCCGGCAAAAGACGGCTGGGTAAAGACCCGCTTTCCCCAGGGTTCCGTGACCATGCCTTATCTCATGTACCTGGATGAAGGCACGTATTACTGGTGCGCCTGTGGAAAATCCGCAAACCAGCCCTTTTGTGACGGTTCACACAAAGGGACCGGGGTCACGCCGGTCAGGTGTGAGATGAAAGAATACGATTTCGTCGGATTATGCGGCTGTAAGAAAACCGGCACCCCGCCGTTCTGCGATGCCACCCATCTCGGCCTGGATATCTGAGGCCCAGCCGGCGGACACATTTTGTCCGCACACAAGATTTCGGGGGAGACTTGAGGGGCAAAGGTTCAGCTTCGGCCCGGCCTGGACGGGTGTTATGTTTTTGCCCGGCAAGAGAGATGAAGCTGAGTGACGTCATCCGCTTCGGCCCGGCCTAGACTGATGTTATGTTTTTGCCTCCCTGGTCAATAAGGTGATCAACTCGGCCCGGTCCGGGTATTGCCTTATCAGTGGCTGCCGCTCTCCGGGCGTGTAATCCCCGTCGATATAGCCGGGCGCCATGGTGGTGCCAAGCAGGGCGAACTCACCCCCCGGCACAAGCCGGGACCCCTGCCACACGCCAGCCGGGACGGCAAACTGGACATGTTGCCCATTAAGCACGTCATGCCCCAGGGTGATGACCTCGCTGGCGCCGTCCTGTTTGAGTAGCAACAATTCGACCGGGTCCCCCAGGTAGAAATGATAAATCTCGTCAGTCGGCAACGCGTGCAGCGCCGAGAAGGAGTCCGGGTCTGCCGACAGCAGGTAGATGATCGCGGTGGAACGCGGCTTCAGCACCAGGTTTTCCCGACCCGGCACAGCCACGGGTACGGTTTCATCCGCCTTATAGGTCTGCCTGAAATGCCCCCCCTCGACGGGAAGAATTTCAAGACTTAATTCTTCGATCAATATTTCGGCGGTTGTTTTTTCCCGGGCAACGTGTTTTGACCCTGGGACTGGCACGCTACCGTCCTCTTTAGCAGGCACGAATCACGGATTGTCAGCCTACTTTAAATGCAATGTACATAATCACTGCACAAAATAAAACGGCAATAAGAAATAGTGCTGCCGTAGCCATCATAACCTCCCTAATTCTCGCAGGTGACATTCAATTCTTGACATCATTTTAAAACATACAAGTAAAATGACAATCACAAATCCCCTTAATATATTTTTAGCATGAGGTAAACAAACATGCCAGAGATACAGAATTATCAAATGGACCTGAGCGGCAAGACCGCCGTGGTCACGGGCGGAGCGGGCGGCATAGGCACAGCAATATGTCAGGTCTTGGCGCGGGCCGGGGCGCACGTCGGCATACATTATCACTCGAGCGAGGCCGGGGCTCTTGCGTTGAGAGAACAGATTAACCGGATGGGAGGAAGCGCAACCGCGGTCTATGCCGATGTCACCAGCAAGGCGGATATAGAGGGTATGTTTGACGCCGTCACCAATGAGACAGGCAGGGTGGATATTTTGATCAACAATGCCGGAGTCTACCCGACCTCGGCGTTTCTCGACATCAGCGAGGACGAATACGACCTGATGATGGACGCCAATGTGCGTTCTGTGGTGTTATGCACACAGGCCGCTGCCAGACGTATCACAGAGCAGGGTAGCGGTGGCGCCGTTGTCAACATCGCCTCGGTTGCCGCCAGCGGTGTGCTGGATATGCACAGCCATTACTGCGCCTCCAAGAGCGCGGTCATGATGTTTACCCGCGCCGCCGCCAGGGAACTGGGTGAGCACAACATCCGCGTCAACGCGGTATCACCCGGCCTTATCTGGCGCCAGGGGCTGGATGAGGCCTGGCCGGAAGGCGTAAGCCGGTACAAACAGGCTGCCGCGCTGAACCGCGTGGGGCAGGCAGAGGACGTTGCCAACGCCTGCCTGTTCCTGGTTTCCGCCGCGAGTAAATGGATAACGGGAATCGATCTGGTCGTTGACGGCGGTGTCCTGACGGACAAACTATTTTAGAAATTTATTGTTGGAACACAGAGCACACAGAGGGCACAGAGATTTTTTATGGGATTACTCGCTTTCTGCACTCTGTGTTCTCAGGGATGACAATTATGAAAATTTCAGTAACAGAAATCGCCCGGGTCATTGATCACACCCTACTGGCGCCAGAGGCGACGGCGGAAATGGCCGCGCAGCTGTGCCGGGAAGCGGACGAGCATGGGTTTTATTCCGTGTGCGTCTCTCCGGTTTTCGTCCCCTTGGCCCGTGACAGACTGGCAGGTTCGCCGGTCAGGGTCTGCACGGTGGTCGGCTTTCCTGCCGGCGTGAATGAGACGGCCGTGAAAGCCTATGAGGCGCGCCGCGCAATTCAGCAGGGCGCAGACGAAATCGACATGGTGATGAACGTCGGCGCGGCTAAGGCGGGGGACTGGACAAGGGTCGGCCTTGACGTGGAAAGCGTGGTGGACAGCGCCCCGGGGCATCTTGTCAAGGTGATCCTGGAGACCTGCCTGCTGACTGACGAGGAAAAGCAGCGGGCCTGCGAGGTCTGCGTTGCCGCGGGCGCGGGTTTTGTCAAGACCTCCACCGGTTTCAACGCTTCCGGCGCAAACGTGGCAGACATCAGGCTCATGCGCGCAGCGGTCGGACCGAACGTGGGCGTCAAGGCCAGTGGCGGGATCCGGGATTATCAGACAGCTTGTAAGATGATAGAGGCAGGCGCCTCCCGACTGGGCACAAGCTCCGGTCTGAAAATTACCAGCGGGCACATGCTCCCTCAACCGTAGCTACGGCTATGCTTTCGGTCGCAGGCACCCGCTGGCGGCAAAAATCCTGCGCGATCATCACATCACCTGATAATGGAAATGCGGGATATGCCCTTTATTCTGTGGTGATCACAGTTTCCAGGGCTAGTTCGATCATTTCACTGAAGCCGGTTTGCCGTTCTTCGGTGGTCAGCCTCTCATTGCGGGTGATATGGTCACTGACCGTACAGATGGTCAGGGCCCTGGCGCCGAATTCCGCGGCCAGACCGTAAATGCCGGCCGCCTCCATTTCCACGCCGAGCACGTTGTATTTTTCCATCGTCTCGAATATCTCCGCTTCCGGCGTATAAAACAGGTCAGTGGAGAAAATGTTGCCCACGTGGAAACTAAGCCCTCTTTGCCCGGCAACGGTGACCGCGGACTGCAATAAACGGTAATCGGCAATCGCGGCAAAATCATGATCCCTGAAACGAATTCGATTCACCTTGGAGTCGGTGCAGGCCCCCATGGCGATGATGATGTCTCGTAGTTTCACTGCTTTGCTGACGGTGCCGCAACTGCCGACCCTGATCAGGCGCTTCACGCCGAATTCGGTGATCAGTTCGGTACAATACAAGGAACAGGAAGGGATGCCGACGCCGTGCCCCATGACCGAGAGGGCTTGTCCCTTGTAGCTGCCGGTAAAGCCCAGCATCCCCCTGGCGTCGTTCACCTGACGCGCATCCTCCAGGTAGTTTTCCTCGATGAATTTTGCCCGCAGCGGGTCCCCCGGCATAAGCACGGTTTCCGCAAAATCGCCGGGTTCGGCATTGATGTGTGGAGTACTCATACTGAATTGAAGTTATAAGATCAAAAAGCCAGATTGTTTGCTGCTGCGGCAAAGGCCTGATCAAAGGTTTTGATATGGGCTACCCCGCGTCGCTGGCAGCTTGCAAGATGACAAAGATCCCGCGCGCCCAACCCAGGGAATTGTTCGTGAAGCCGGCAGGCCAAGTACACGTCCTCGCTCTCCAGGGGCCAGACCTCTACCCCGGTCCTGGTGATGAGCGATAATGCCGCCTCGAGGGTCTGCCTGCGGTTGACGGGAAGATAGGAATAGGCCAATTCCTGCAACACCTCCGCCGAGGTGTACAACCGGGTCTGGTTACGGACCGACTCGACAAAGAACTCGCGGGCCGGGTCCTTGAGCGGATGTGCCCGTCCCACCGAATACATGAATACATTGGTATCGACGAAGATCACGTGTTCGCTGCGCCGCGTCTGCGTGCTTCATTCATAACGGCAAGATGCTGGCCCCAGTCAGGTTCTGTCCCCGGGGCTTCCAGTCCGTCGCATTCATCGAAAAAAGCCTCAAGCTGCGTATGAGATTCAAACCGTGCGGTTTGTGACTGCCGCTCAAGCCGGTCACGGGCAGCGGCGCGTAGCCACGCGCTCAGGGACATCCCCTCCCTGTGCGCCTGGTAAACGAACCGGGTGCGGTCTTCATCCGGGATAATCAACTGAACTCTTGCCACTCATTCATCCTCAATAATAACGTGTATGTGTAATAAGTATACACATTATTAGGAGTAAAACAACCTATACCTGCAAGGAGATGAACAGACTCGCCAGCACCGCGCTCATGAGGTTGGACAAGGTGCCGGCAAGCACGGACATGAAGCCCAATGCGGCTATGTCCTGGCGCCGTTCCGGCACCAGGCTGCCCATGCCGCCCAACAGGATGGCGATGGACGTGAGGTTGGCGAAGCCGCACAGGGCAAAGGTGACGATGACCTGGGTGTGCGGGCTCAGGGTATCGCTGATCTCGCTGAAACTCAGGTAGGCGATGAATTCGCTCATGATGAATTTCTGCCCGATCAGGCTGCCTGCCGCGGCTGCCTCATGCCACGGCACGCCTATCAGGTAGGCCAGGGGCGCCAGCAGTTTGCCGAGGATTCCCTGCAGAGTCAGTCCCTCGATGCCGAACCAGCCGCCGATGCCACCCAGCAGGCCGTTGAGCAGGGCGATCATGGCCACGAACGCGATCAGCATCGCGCCAACGTTGGCCGCGAGTTTCAA
>JAAXHV010000052.1 GCA_012270695.1 Gammaproteobacteria bacterium
GAGCGACACAGCGGCGCCAATACGGCGTTGCAGCCCTTGATAAGGGCGCGCCATTCTCTGCGGACTGCGCCTTGTCTTGGCGCTGCTGTGTCGCTCTGAACATGTCAATATTAACTGGAAAGGGTACTAGTCAGGGACAGATTTATTTTCCACCCACCCGCCGATATAATGCAGGCAGGGACAGATTTTAATGGGTGTCCCAAATTTAGGGACAAATTTTTGTCCCAATTCACTGGGGCAGATTTTATGGGTGTCCCAAATTACTCAAATTACTGCAATTTACTGATGCCGTTCACTGATGAATACACTCCCGCAAATACCACTTCCCTTTTTTTACGCAGTGAGCGCTGTGCTGGGTTTGTTCATCGGGAGTTTCCTGAACGTGGTAATCCGGCGCCTGCCCCGCATGATCGAGACAGCCTGGCGCCAGGATTGCCGTGATTTTCTCGACATTGCGCCAGCTACGGAACCTGACCCGGAACCTTATAACCTGATCAGGCCCGGCTCCAGCTGCCCCCAATGTGATCACAGGATTACCGCATTGGAAAATATTCCCGTATTGAGTTACCTGTTGCTCCGGGGGAGGTGCGCCGGCTGCAACATCAGGATTTCATTTCGCTACCCGCTCGTCGAAATTCTGACTGCGCTTCTGACGGTGTTTGTCGCGCTGAAATTCGGTGTCAGCGCCCAGACGTTGTTTGCCTGCTTATTCACCTGGGCGCTCATCTCGTTGACTTTCATCGATATTGACCATCAACTGCTCCCGGATAATATCACCCTGCCTTGTCTGTGGCTGGGTATGCTCTGCAACTATTTCGGTGTCTTCACTGACTTGTATTCCAGCATGATGGGCGCCGTAGCAGGTTACGGCATTTTCTGGCTGGTTTATCACTGTTTCAAACTCATCACCGGAAAAGAAGGCATGGGACTGGGAGATCTGAAGCTGCTCGCCATGCTCGGGGCATGGACCGGTTGGCAGGCATTGGTGTCTATTGTTTTCCTCTCCTCATTGCTCGGCTCATTGGTAGGTCTCTACCTGGTTTTTTTCCGCCGGCGACCAAGGTCGGCGCCGATCTCTTTTGGCCCATACCTGGCTCTTGCAGGTTGGCTGAGCCTGGTATGGGGGCTGAATCTTTTTGACTACGTCTTCCTCCCGGGAGAGAAAGTGATATGAACCAACCCATGCGAGTTGGTTTAACCGGAGGAATAGGCAGCGGCAAATCGACAGTCAAAAAATATTTCGACGAGCTTGGAGTCCCGACTATCGATGCGGATGAGATTTCTCAGCGGATTACCCAGCCCGGTCAGCCGGCTTTCAACGAGGTGGTCGCCCTGTTCGGAAAGGAAAGTCTGGATGAATCAGGCGCCCTGAACCGGCAGCGCCTGCGCGAACTGATTTTTAGCGTAGCGGAAATGAAAAAAAAACTGGAAGCCATCATCCACCCGCGCGTGCGCGAGGAAATTGAAGCGTTCATTGATCAGGTAAACTATCCTTACTGCGTTATCTGTATCCCCCTGTTGCTGGAAACAGGTGGGCAGGCGACCGTGGACAGGGTATTGGTTGTCGACGCGCCCCAGGAGTTACAGGTACAGCGCGTCTCCCGGCGGGATAAAACGAGTGAAGACCAGACAAGGCGTATCATCCATGCCCAAATCAGCCGGACGGAAAGACTGCGCGCCGCGCATGACATAATTGTCAACGATGGTAATATTAGCTATTTGAAGATCCGGGTCGGGAATTTGCATGAAAAATATATCGAGTTATCCCGTCAGAAAAACAGCCATCAAAGAATAAGCTGACGAAACCGCTATGGAAAACCGCCTGGTATACGAACATCCCCTGAATGAACGCATCAGGACCTTGCTGAGGATTGAGAGTTTATTCAATCGATTAAACCAGTATTCAGGCTCACCGGATGTCTGGGATATACGCATGACCATCTCCCTGTTAATCGACCTGAATGATTTATTGAAGTTATCCGATATCAAAACCGAATTGAGCAAGGAACTGGAACGCTGCCGGTCGGTCTTAAGCGCGCTCGAAGGTAACCCCGGAGTGGATTCGTACAAGCTCAAACATCTACTCAGCGACCTCAATGAGTGTTTTACGACTATTCAGGATAATGCCTGCGTGCCTGGAGCGACACTGGATGCGGATGAACTGATCAACTCCATCAAGCAGAAAAGCTCCCTGGCGGGCGGTGTTTGCAATTTTGACCTGCCTGCTTATCATTACTGGTTGAACAGGTCCACTCGCGCCAAACAGGAGCGTCTGCGCGCATGGCAGGAAGACCTGTTAATTATCGAAACAGGCACAAACCTGGTGCTGAACCTGATCAGGAACAGGGCCAGCCCGTCAAAAGAAACTGCCACGGCGGGATTTTTTCAGCAGTCCATCGAGGCCGGCGTGGTCTACCAGTTGATCCGGATAATCATACCCAAGGACCTGAAATGTTTCCCTGAAGTCAGTGGCGGGAAACATCGTGTTACCGTGCGGTTCATGGAACAGGCCGAGACCGTAAACCGGCCTGCGCAAACCGAAAAAGACGTGGAATTTGAACTGCATTTCTGCGTTTCATGACCAGTTGCACGGCCGCAGGCCGCCCGCAAGGAACGCAACGGATTTTTTGCCGCCAGCGGGTGCCTGCGACGATGGGCGTATCGGGAATACGCTTGAGGAAGCACGTGCCCGCTGGCGGCAAAAAGACCAGCGAGGCGCATCAAGCGCAGTGAGAAATGCGCTCTAGTTGCCGGTCAGCGCCCGGGTTATTCTCGCGGCGGCATCCGGCCTGTGCCACACGTCGCCTATCAGGGCAATGCCCTGGGCGCCGTGCTCTCTTGCAATCCCTAAATCAGAAAGTTTCATCCCACCCAGGGCGTATACGGGAATCGGTAGCTGATTGACCAGTTCAGAAAATCCATCCCATCCCAGTATGTTTTCCGAAAAAAAAGAGGGCTGCCCGGCTTTTCCGCCTGTAGCAGGGACTGACCCCTTTCTTTTGACCTGAGATAAGACACAGAAGTCAACGCCTATATCTACGGCATGCCCTAACTCGTGCATGTTATGGCATGAAGCGGCAACCCGGTAGTCGTCAGGTAACGGGCGTTCGCTTAATTGCAGCAAGCGTGTGCTGTTAAGGTGGACACCGCCGGCGCCGACTTCCATGGCAAATTCCGGTGTGGAATTTATGATCAACTCCGCCCCCATACTTCGGCAGGCATCGATCATTTCCATCACGAGCGGTTTGCGGTAATTCGATTTTTTGCTCCTGTACTGTACCAGTTTTACCCCTGCCGCAACGTACCCCTGTAATTCACTCACAAAGGCCGGGGTATAATTCTCCAAGTCCGGGGTGATGAGATACACTGCCGGCAGTTTGCAGGCAGCAATAATCCCCTTGTTCGCCGCGGGAAAATCCGCTGCCGTTATGGAGGATATATCGACCCATCGCGTTTCCTGCCCTTCCTTTCCCATCAACTTCCCTGTCCAGCCATGTATATTCCATACGCTGAACCGCAACGGTTTCCCGGGATAATCGTAATCGAATGAGATCAGCGGTGAGCAATCCCTGATATCGATATTGATCTCCTCGAACAGTTCCCGCTTCAGGGCCTGACGTGCGCTTTCAGCGCTCCTGACCTTGCCGCCGGGGAATTCCCACAAGCCGCCCAGATGGGAGTGCCGGGGGCGCCTGGCTACCAGCACCTTATCCCTGGTCTCGTTACAGACAACACCCAGGACGACATGAGCTCTGCTACGCACGATCTTTATAATTACGAATTAGGAATTAGGAATTACGAATTATAAGTGTGTCGCAACGACCGCCGGTACTTGGCTTATTGATACAATTCCTAATTCGTAATTCCTAATTCCTAATTCGTAATTAACTACGGTATTCTGCGTTAATCGTAACGTAGTCATGGGACAAGTCACAGGTCCAATAGCTGCCACTCGCACTACCCTTGTTCAAATCGATACGTATCATGATCTCTTTATCCTGCATGGCGGCAACTCCTTTTGCTTCGGTGTAGCCTTTTGCCCTGGCGCCATTCTCGACAATACATACCTCATTCAGGTACACCGAAATCCTGTCGATTTCCAAGTCCCTGACCTTACTGCGTCCGATGGCGGCCAATATCCTGCCCCAGTTGGGGTCGGCCGCATATAACGCGGTTTTGACCAGTGGGGACGTGGCTACGGCATCCGCTACAGCAGCACACTCTGCTTCACTCTGCGCATTATCGACCCGGATAGTCACAAACTTTGTCGCGCCTTCGCCATCCCTGACGATCTGCTGGGCCAAGCGGACACATACCTCTGTAACCTGTTCTTCCAGCAGGGCGTATACAGGGCTGCCTTCGCTGATAACAGGACCGGCGCGGCTTTTGCCGGTTGCAACCAGCACACAGGCATCATTGGTGGAGGTATCGCCGTCAACACAGATCCTGTTGAACGACTGATCTACCGCCGACGCCAATATGCAGTCCAAGGCAGGCTGTTCCACGGCGGCATCCGTGGCGATGAAAGCGAGCATGGTCGCCATATCCGGTTTTATCATGCCGGCGCCCTTTGCTATACCGGTCACGGTAACCAACCCGGCATCAACGGCAAACCGCACGGAACAGCTTTTCGGCAGCGTATCCGTCGTCATAATCGCCCGGGCGCAATCAAGCCAGGCGTTATCAGCCAGGTTATCGTGCAATGCCGGCAGCGCGCGGCAAATTTTATCGACCGGCAGATATTCTCCGATTACTCCGGTGGAAAACGGCAGAACCGCTTCAAGCGCACAACCGCCCCGGTTCGCCATGGCTTCACAGACCCGTATTGCATCATCGATGCCCCTGGCGCCCGTACCCGCGTTGGCATTGCCCGCATTTACCAGCAGGTAGTTCACGGGGCCATGCTGCAGGTGTTTTCTGGCGACCGCAACCGGCGCCGCGTAAAAGCGGTTGCGGGTAAACACCGCACTGACGGTGGCGCCCGCTTCGACGGCAAACAGGGCGATATCGTCCCTGGTCGCGCAATAAATGCCTGCCGAACAGGCAGCAAGCCGGACACCGTCAATCGGCAGGAGCTCAACTGAGTTTGCCATGGCAGAATTTGAATTTTTTCCCAGAGCCGCAGGGACAGGGTTCATTACGGCCGATTTTTCTTTGATTACGGATGTAGGGTTTTTGTTGCGCGCCCTCACTTTGCTTACCCATGGCGCTGGGGGCGTCCGGATGATTAAACTGCATCTCCGCAGGCTGGGGGCGCTGCTGTAACACCAGTGCATCCTGTTCTTCCCTGACCTGTATTTTCGCCAACACGGTAGCAACGTCATATTTGATGTTTTCCAGCATGACACCGAACATGGCGAATGCTTCCTTCTTGTATTCCTGCTTGGGGTTCCTTGCGGCGTAGCCACGCAATCCGATACCTTGCCGCAAGTGATCCATCGCAACCAGGTGTTCTTTCCAGTGCCGGTCCAGGGTATCCAGCATAAGGCCTTTTTCAACCCGGCGGATTAACTCCTGCGGCAGGTCGGCATGTCTTTTTTCCACGTCTCCTGCCACGTTTTCAATAACTTTTGCAACCAACGCCTCCTCATCCAGGGATGCTTCCTCATCCAACCACTTTTGTATCGGCAAATGCACCTTCAATTCATTGGCCAGCGCCTCAGTCAGTGCGGCGGTATTCCACATTTCGTCCAGGCTGCCGGGGGGGATGTGAGTCGCAATAATCCCTTTTACAACATCTTCCCGCATCGTCCGGATATCAGCGGAGACGTCCTCACCGCCTATCAGTTCATTGCGCCACTCATATATCACCTTGCGTTGATCGTTTGCGACGTCGTCATATTCCAACAGGTGTTTGCGGATATCGAAGTTATGGGCTTCGACTTTCCTCTGCGCGTTTTCAATCGCCTTGGTTACCATGTTGGACTCGATGGCCTCGTCTTCTTCCATTCCCAGCCTCTGCATAACGGACGCCACCCGTTCCGAAGCGAAAATGCGCATCAAATCATCTTCAAGAGAAATGTAGAACCGGCTTGACCCCGGATCGCCCTGGCGCCCCGAACGTCCCCTCAGCTGGTTGTCGATACGCCTGGATTCATGCCGTTCGGTACCTACTATGCGCAAACCGCCCCTGTCCACCACGTCTTCATGGCGCTTCTGCCAGGCCGTACGAACCTTATTTGCCGTTGTCTCATCAGCATCTCCCAGGGCCCTGATTTCCGCGTCCAGGTTCCCGCCAAGCACGATATCGGTGCCCCGCCCGGCCATGTTCGTTGCGATCGTCACCGTCCCCGGGCGCCCGGCCTGGGCAATGATCTCCGCTTCTCTTTCATGGTACTTGGCGTTCAGGACCTGGTGTTTTATTTTCTTCTTCTTCAGTTGAGCGGACAGGTATTCCGACACCTCAATGGAAACGGTGCCCACAAGAACCGGCTGGCCGTTTGCCTGGCAGGACTTTATATCATCGATTATCGCCGTAAATTTCTCCCGTGAGGTCAGGTATATCATGTCCGCCTGGTCGTCCCTGATCATCAGCAAATGTGTCGGAACAACAACTACCTCCAGGCCGTATATCTGTTGAAATTCATAGGCTTCGGTATCCGCCGTACCCGTCATCCCAGCCAGTTTTGTATACAGGCGGAAGTAATTCTGGTAGGTAATGGTCGCCAGGGTCTGGTTTTCATTCTGGATCGGCACGTTTTCCTTTGCCTCAATGGCCTGGTGCAACCCGTCCGACCAGCGCCTGCCCGGCATGGTCCTGCCGGTGAATTCATCGACGATGACCACTTCCTTGTTCTGGACAATATAATCGACATTATTGTGAAACAAGGCATGCGCCCGCAGCGCCGCATTCAGGTGGTGGAGGATGGGAATATTGGCCGGGTCATATAAACTCATGCCGCGCTGCATGATCTTGTTGTCCAACAGCAGCTTCTCCAGCCGTTCATGGCCCGTTTCCGTCAGGTAAGCCTGCTTGCTTTTTTCATCAAGCAGATAATCGCCGCCATCCTCTTCCTCTTTCTGCTGCTTTAACCGGGGCACTATCCTGTTCATGCTCAGGTACAGGTCGGACCTGTCATCCACCATGCCTGAGATGATAAGCGGGGTACGCGCCTCATCTATCAGTATCGAATCCACTTCGTCCACGATTGCGTACTTTAAACTGCGTTGCACCTGATCGTCCTGGTTGAACTTCATATTGTCCCGCAAATAGTCGAAGCCGAATTCATTATTGGTTCCATAGATGATGTCGGCTGCGTAAGCCTGTTTCCGTTCGTCATTATTGAGGCCGGAAATGATCACCCCGGTGGTCATGCCCAGGAAAGAATAGATTGCTCCCATCCATTCGGCATCACGCTGCGCCAGGTAATCATTCACGGTAATGATATGCACGCCCGCGCCAGTCAGGGCATTGAGATAAGCCGCTAACGTGGCGACCAGCGTCTTGCCCTCGCCGGTGCG
>JAAXHV010000053.1 GCA_012270695.1 Gammaproteobacteria bacterium
GATCTCATTGTCATGCCTACCACCGCAATGCGTGCACAGCCAATCGGGTCGACCGATGCAGCGCCACTTGAGTACGTTGCCAGGGCTTTTGAGATGTTGGGTAACACCTGCCCGATAGATGTTACCCACCATCCGGCCATGAATGTGCCTTGCGGCATGGTAGATGGTTTACCGGTGGGCATGATGCTGGTGGGAGGGCATTTTGACGAAGCTTGCGTTTTAAAAGCTGCGGCGGCATTTGAAAGGATCGGTGACTGGAAGGCTATGTAGGGAATTCCATGGCTGTGTTATCCCTGATGACCTGTTAACTTGTCAGTACTCTTCGATACCAGGGAACTGAATAATATGTCAAGAATCAAAGGTTCGGTCCTGTTGGTCGGCAGCATTCCCGGAAACAGTGCAAAGGAGGTAATGCGGTTTTGTGCGAGGGAACTTGGCGGCCGATTAAGTCTGCTTCCTGACGGCGAGACAGGCTTCAGAAAAATCTGGATCAACTACCTTGCAGTCAATACCTATAATACTAATGACGCCCTGGAAACGCTCAACCAGCCGGAGCCGGTTAATCCTGACGATCCTTCAGAATGGCGTGCCGCAGACGATTTCTGGGTGCCGAAAGGCTATCATGACCATTGGCAGTTCAAGGTGAAGCCGAGCAGGGACGTCCGTTTTGATGAACTGGGCTATGCCGAAGAGGCCATAGCTTCCTACCAGGTTTTCAAGCAACTGCGTGACGAGGGGCTTATCTCCAGTGAACAACGTTTCCTGGTGTCCATGCCCATGTGCGAGTCTGCCATACGGCCGTTTCTGGCATTGGCTGATGAGTCTGATTTTGCCGAGATGTCCAGGGCATACACTGATGCCATGTCCCGGGAGATAGCGAAAATACTGGAAAGGATCCCGGCGGACGAGCTGGGGATCCAATGGGATGTCTGTATGGAAATGCTGGCGGTTGATTCAAATGATCAACATCCCGCGTTATTTCCATGGACGCCCAGGGGCGAGGCGATGGAGCGTTATTGCGCTACGGTACGGACCTATTCCAATTTTGTGCCGGAGGAGACTGTTTTGGGTTTGCATTTCTGCTATGGCGACCTGGGTCATAAGCACGCAATCGAGCCCCAAAACCTGGCCAATGCGGTATGGATTGCAACAGAATCCGTAGGGGCGATCGCTCGTTCGATTGATTATTGTCATATCCCGGTGCCTCGGGAGCGTCATGACGACGCCTATTTTGCAGCGCTTGCAGACTGGCCCGACGATGCCGGGAAAGTATTCATCGGTCTGGTCCACCATACGGACGGGGTGGACGGTACAAAACGTAGACTGGAGACCGCGCAGCGCCACATCCATAACTTCGGCATCGCCACTGAATGCGGCTTCGGCCGTCGGCCTAGGGAAACCATCCCTGAGCTGATGCAGATCCATCGGCAGGTCGCCGATTTGCTCTGACCCGGCTACCTGGAGTTACGGTTAACGGTTCCCCGGCAACACTTTCGGGGTCAGGACGAGTTCTTTTATTTCGTCGCCGAGGGATACCAGTTCCGCATAGCTGGATGTTTGGCTGATGGTTTGGTAGTCCGGGTGGATAACCCATATCTCTATGGATTCGGGGCCGTTCAGGACCAGTCCTTTGTCGTGGCTGAACAGGAGGCCGGCCTCGAAGTTACGCCGCCCGGCGATCCTGTAGGTCTTCACGCCCGGTGGGTTGCCGGCGCCGACGACCGGTACGCACAGGTCGCTGCTGCGCCGGCTGCGGCAGCGTACGTGGTAGTTGTCGACGGGTTCACTGGTGACAGAGTCAATGGCATGGAAGCGGATGGGGATGATCTCCAGCCGGCTGATTTGGGTATGCTTCCACAGGCCGTAAAAATCTCCGACCAGGAAAGCTCCGAGCGCGGCGACCAGGCAGGCCGATATGATGAGCGCAGTTTTCACGATGCTTCCGGCCCGTTCACAAACGTCGTTCCCAACCGAAGGCCGGGTCGGCAAAAACCAGAAAGTCCGGATTGATCAGGGACTCTTTCGCATTGTAGCGCAAGCGGTTAAAACCGGTGTCCGTTACTTTGCCGCCCGCTTCCTCGACGATACACTGGCCGGCGGCGCTGTCCCACTCCGAGGTGGGCCCGAAGCGTGCGTATATGTCGGCGACTCCTTCGGCTACCAGACAGAATTTCAGCGAGCTGCCAATTGCTATGGTTTCGACCCGCTCGCCCATCTTCCCGAAGAACGCCTGTTGCCGTTTGTTACCGTGAGAGCGGCTGCCGGCGATGACCAGGGAGTCGTCCCTGCTGGTCTTTACCCTGAGTCTCAGGTGCGCAGTGCCATTCCCCTGCTTGTAGGCCCCTTCGTTTCTGGCCGCGTAGTAGCAAAGACCTTTAACCGGCGCATAAATAACACCCAGGACAGGATAATTATCCCGAATCAGGGCTATATTCACAGTGAACTCGTTGTTGCGTTTGATGAATTCTCGGGTGCCGTCGAGGGGGTCCACGAGCCAGTATTGATCCCAGGTTTTCCTGGTCGAGTAAGGGATATGCGCGGATTCTTCCGACAGCACCGGTATGTCCGGTGTCAGCCCGGCGAGCCTGCTGCAGATCACGTCATGGGAGGCCATATCCGCTCTGGTGAGGGGCGACCGATCGGTCTTGTTGCGCACCTCGAAGTCAGTGACATAGACTTCCATGATTTTCTCCGCCGCTTCCCGTGCAATGGTCGCCGCGGCTTCAGTTAATTCTGACATGTTAATAGTCTTCTCAGATTTGTTAGATGCGCCGACAATAAATCAGTTCCCGGATCCGGTTGTTTAATTCCAGTCCGCGCTGTTCGAACTTCGTCAGCGGCCGCCACAGGGGCCGCGGACTGAAGTGCCCGTGTCCGGCCAGGTTGATCAGGCCGGTTTCGGCATCACAAACGGCCAGCATGTATTCTGCCAAATCCGGGGAATCGGTGGCAATGTACAACTGTCCCTCGGTTTTCATACGGGTCGTAAGCCTGTTGATAAAGCCGGGTTGCACCAGGCGGCGTTTATGGTGGCGTTTCTTGGGCCACGGATCCGGGAAATGGATATAGATGGACGTCATGGACTCTTCCGGTATCTGCCGGTTGATAACGTCGACTGCATCGTGATTGATGACCCGGATATTTGTGAGTCCATATTCGGCAATGCCGTACAAGAGGCGGCCGATGCCGGGACGGTGCACCTCGACGGCCAGGTAATCATTTTCAGGGTTCTCCAGCGCCAGCTTCAGCGTTGTCTCTCCCATTCCCGTACCGATATCCAGCGCCCTGGGCGCATCACGGTTAAACAACGCATGCAGGTCCAGCAGTTCATCCCGGTGCTCGATGCCGAATTGAGCCCAATACCGCTCTATTGCGTCTGCCTGCGCCTTGGTAAGCCGGCCCTGTCTCAATACATAACTTCTGACAGAATGTTGAGCAGGCGATGCCGGTCCAGATTCCCCACCATCATCAGGTCGTTTGTTGCCATCAGCTGCTTCCTTGCCGTTAATCGCTTGCGGTGACATCTCTACAATACCATCAGAACAGACTGTCCGTTACTGGTGAGCACTCCGGGCCAGACCACAGCCCTGCGCGCTCCGGTTTAACTGAAGAAAGTGCCGTCGATGGGCGATGATGCGCTGGCATAGGCGCGCCTGGGTATACGCCCGGCCAGGTAAGCCTCCCGGCCTGCCTCTACGGCCTTTTTCATCGCCGATGCCATTAATATCGGATTTTTCGCCTCGGCAATTGCCGTGTTCATCAACACGCCGTCGCAGCCGAGTTCCATGGCAATCGCCGCATCCGAGGCAGTGCCGACCCCGGCATCCAC
>JAAXHV010000054.1:0-2539 GCA_012270695.1 Gammaproteobacteria bacterium
GGTTGCGGTCTGCCGCTGACGCCGCTGACAATGTGCATGACATGGCTGTAGCGCTCGATGGACAGGTAAGGATCAACCCGGATGGAGCAGGTGGCGGCAACGCGACCCAGGTCGTTTCTTGCCAGGTCCACCAGCATGACGTGCTCGGCAATCTCTTTGGGGTCCTTGAGCAGACCCTGTTCCAATACCAGGTCCTCTTCGGGGTTACGCCCGCGTGGACGGGTGCCGGCAATGGGTCGCAATGCGGCCACGCCATCCTGCAATTTCACCATGGCCTCCGGCGAGGAACCGGCAATCGTGCGTTCGCCAATTTCGATAAAATACATGTAAGGCGACGGGTTGATCAGGCGCAGGGCGCGGTAAGCCGTGAACGGATCAAGGTCACATTCCCCGGAAAACCGGTTTGCCAACACGACTTGAAAGATATCACCATCGCGTATTTTTGCCTTGGCCTCGTTGACCAGTTGCATATATTCCTTCCTGGAAAGACTTGTACCTGCTGTTGAGCAGGCGTTCCTGCCCCTGGAAGTCGGGACTGAACCGCGCAAAGCCGCGCTGACCTCTCTCTGCAGAGACAAGCGTTCCGTTTCCGGACCGGCATGAAGCAACGCTACGCGCCGGGTCAGGTGGTCAAACACAAGCAGGGAACGCGGGGCCATGTATGCGGCTTGCGGGTGGTAGTTCGCGACGGTGGTGCTGTTCGGAAATTGCTCGAGTTCGTGGATCAGGTCAAAATCGGCATAGCCCACCAGTCCACCCTGGAACGGGACCTCGTCAACCTGGGGGGTTAATTGCGGCGCAGCCCTCAATTCCTCCCGCAATGCGGCCAGTACTTCAGCGCGGCCTGAAAGCCGGGGTCGTTTCAGGCCGTTCATGGTCAGACCTTGCGAGTTGAAATGCAGGTCCAGCACGCTGCCCAGGCCCAGGAAGGAAAAACGCGCGACCTGTTCGCCGCGCTCCACGCTCTCCAGCAGGAAGCGCGCGCCCAGCGGTTTCAATTTCAGGAATGCCGATACCGGGGTATCGAGATCGGCTGCGATGTCAAAAGGCGGTTTCATCAGTTCCCCTCGTTCGTTCGCCACTACTTGTCAGGGGAACAGGCACAAAAAAACCCACCCCCGGTGCAGAGGTGGGTCTGGTTAATTTACTATTTATGCAACAGTGATTAAGCCGGCATCCACCCCCGGATGTCGCGCCACCACCATTGCCTGTGATTCAGTTGGTTCATGTTGGCAGAATAACGCTGATACCAGGGTGAGTCAAGAATGAACACGACCTTCCGGCGCAGGTATGCCTTTCAAGACTCGCTGTGAATACATCCCTGTACGCTTACCATCCGCTTTCCCTGCGGATGATAGTCTTGAAAGGCATACCTGCGCCTGTCATGAGCTGTCCTGGCTGTAAGTGTCGTAACTTTCTGAAGTTATGCTGAAGCCGACGGCCAGTGTTTGCGATAACGCTGCACCAGCCAGCGGTTGAACTGGGGCAGCGTCCCTTCCTGCCAGGAATAACGGCCGCGCGGACCGAAACGGGAGTTGAGTCCTTTCTGCACCATGGTGTCGGCATAAACGTCCTGTACGTTAAAATTGTTGACGCCGGCTTCCGCCTGTTCGAACAGGTATTCAAACATCGGATCTTTCAGCGCCTCCGGGTTGAAACAGTAGTTGATGTCAATGCTGATCTGCCCCGCTCCTTGCGCATCGATAATAAAATAGGCGACCTCATCGGGCACCACCGCCAGGGCCAGGGTGGGCGGGATAAGGATGAACATCCCGCGTTTACGCTCCTCCAGCGTCAGTTTCGGAAACACGGGCAATAAGCATTTTTTCGTCGGGTTGAACGAACCGTCGATTTCGGTGAAGTGCTGGATGCGCGAGATGTGGTTCATGTCGTCGCGCCAGTCAAAAAAGTCGCTCATCCCGCTCGGTGCGAAGGTCTGCAGCGGGCCGTGCAAACGGCTGGCATGGTAGGGATCATTGAAATTCTCCATCATCACCTTCCAGTTCCAGGGCAGGTCGGGAATTTTCGTGCCGGCCCGCGTGGTGGTCTGCGACAGTTCGAAATGCTCCAGCAGCGGGTCGAGCTCAGCCAGCGTCGGCGCCAGCGGCCCAGCCTGCTCATCGAAACTGGTAAAGATAAATCCCTGCCATATCTCAACGGGCAGTGAGGCGAGGTTATGCTCTGCCTTGTTGAAGCCGACTGCCCGGTCCATTTCCGGCGCGCCGATCAAACGCCCGTCCAGGCTGTAGGTCCAATGGTGGTAAGGACAGATAAACCGGTTGCAATGACCGCCTTTTTCGGCCAGCACCATGCCGCGATGCCGGCACACCGCGGAGATAACCCGGATGCCTTCCTTGGTATGGGCGACAATCAGCGGTTCATCGAAGATGGTGATGACAAGATAATCGCCCACGGCGGGCACCTGGTCGACCCTGCCTGCGCACAGCCATTCCCGGGAGAAGATCGCCTCTTTCTCAAACCGGAAAAATTCTTCAGACGTGTAAACCTCGCGCGGCAGCAGGCACGCTTCGTTGGTGGG
>JAAXHV010000054.1:2614-2803 GCA_012270695.1 Gammaproteobacteria bacterium
TTTCCGTTAATCGGGTTCATCAGAGTACGATATGACAGCCCGGATTTCTCACCAGGTCGCTAGTTGCTATTGAAAACATGTATGCTGTCAATACGTTATGAGCTTATTCCCACTATGCTACCATAACAGACTGCGCTTGCTGCGCCCTTGCTGGTCTTTTTTGCGCCAGCGGGCACGTGCTCCCTCAAC
>JAAXHV010000055.1 GCA_012270695.1 Gammaproteobacteria bacterium
GTCCAGGAGTCGCCGCCGTCCAGGCTGCGGTACACGCCGTCCACCTCGACCCCGGCCCAGACGGTGCGGCCGTCCTGGGGGTCAACCATCAGCATGGTCACCATGGGCGGCCCGATGTGGCATTCCTGGGCCATCTGCACCGAGAGCTTGCTCCAGCTCTGGCCGCCGTCCTGGGAACGGAAGAGGGCCGCGGGCTTGATTCCCACGAAGATGTTGTCGGTATTCTGCGGGTCAATGGCGATGGACCAGATGGGCATACCCTCCATGGGCGACCACATCTTTTCCCAGGTGGCCCCGCAGTCCTCGCTGCGGTAGATGCCGTGGTCGGAGCCTGCCAGGATGCGGTTGGGGTTGTCGGGGTAGACGGCCATCCCCCGCACCTGGCTGCCCAATGGGAAGGGGTCCCGGATGCGGTTCCAGTTGTCGCCTCCGTCGGGGCTGTGCCACACCCCGCCGCCGAATCCGACGGCGCCCACGCAGATGCTGTAATCCTTGCCCATAGCGATAGCCTCCCGCAACTGATTTTTCTCTTGCATCAGGAGAAATACGCCCTTTTACAGCAGTATACGGGAAATAGTGTCCGAAAACTATCGAAGATTCTCAGAAGCAGGACGATGGCAAAGACTTTGCCAACTGCGATTGTCTGAATCAGGATTTCCAGGATTCAAGGATACTCAGGATTAGGACGGTCATCTTGAAAATCCTGAAATCCTGGAAATCCTAATTCAGATAATTACTTTGCAATCATCCTGTCTCAAATATGGCTGCGAGGTTAGCCAGCCCGGCCAGAGGGCGCCAGATACTCGTAAAACACAGCGCATCTCGCACTTGTGAAACGCCTCCGCGCAGGTTGCGCCGCTTCGTAACAGGTCACGTCCGGATTAGTGCGAACAATAACGTGATTGTATTCACAATGTTGACAATTATTATCATGTATGGGAATACTGATTAAAGGACCACCGGACGGGCTAAACGCAAGGAGATGCGAGAGGAGGTAGCATCATGTTCATCACGATGAATAAATCTCTGGCGATAGCTGTCTTCTTGGTCATCTGCTTGGTTGTGGGATGCCGGACC
>JAAXHV010000056.1 GCA_012270695.1 Gammaproteobacteria bacterium
GTGTATACGTTAATAGCGTATCGAGGGTTCGAATCCCTCTCTCTCCGCCATAGGCGTTCGGTCCGTTGCCTGCTGCGGGCTCTCAGACAATCCAGCAGGGCTGGATGTGACTTGCAAGGTTGCAGATAGCAGGCATGATGCACATTATGGTGCGTAAAATAATGTACAACCAATTTGCGCCCGGGGAACCATCCAGTGACTGATTTGTACACGGCATCCCGGCTATCCGAGCCATGGCTGCGCCTCTTTTAGAATTCCGCCACCTGTCCAAATCCTACCGGCAGGCCGATCAGAACCATGTCGTTCTGAATGACGCCAACGGGGAGATTTACGAAGGGGAATTTATCGTGTTGCTGGGCAAGAGCGGTTCCGGAAAATCCACCCTCCTGAATCTCATCAGCGGTATCGATGCCCCCAGCCGGGGTGACATACTTGTCAACGGACAATCCCTGACAGAGATGAGCGAGGATGAACGCACCTTGTTCCGACGCCGTTATATTGGCTTCGTGTTCCAGAGTTTCAACCTGATCCCTACACTGACGGTAAAGGACAACCTGTTACTGCCACTGGAGTTGACCGGCCAACTTGATAGCGGCAGCCGGGCAAAACTGGCGGACATGCTGGAGGAACTGGGCCTGGCTCACAGGGCGGACTATTACCCCGACAGGTTATCCACCGGTGAACAGCAACGGATCGCAATCGCCCGGGCGCTGATCCACAATCCATCGATCATTCTTGCCGATGAGCCCACGGGAAACCTCGACCACGACACCGGACAGGATGTATTGAACCTGCTCGACCAACTGGTACGCCAGGCAGGCAAAACCATGATCATGGTCACCCACAGCCGGGAAGTCATCGGGCTGGCCGACCGGTTGATGACGATACGGGATTGCCGGCTGGAAGAATGTAATGCGGGCTAACATCCTGTTACGTTCAAGCTGGCATTTTTTCCTGCGCCATCCCTGGCAACTGGGCCTGGCTGTAACTGGCATTGCACTGGCCGTGGCCGTGGTGGTGTCCGTCGACCTGGTAAACAAAAGCGCCGAGCATGCCTTCGAACGATCCACTGAAACCATCGTCGGCAGGGCCACCCATCGCATTGTTGCCGGACCCGCCGGTCTCGATGAAAAGCTGTATACACGAATACGTGTCGACTACGGTATTCGTAACGTCGCACCCGTGATCGAGGCCCACGTCACCCTCGAAAAAAATGAAAAACGGGAGACCCTGATCCTCCTTGGCGTTGACCCGTTCGCGGAAAGGACTTTTCGCGATTACGCCTGGTTGAACAACTTGCAGAATTCAGAAGGTGAGGGAGTGCTCATCCCTCTGTTGACGGAGAGAAATACCGTCCTCCTCGACGCCAGCACGGCAACCCGCCTGGGACTCCGGACGAACGATGAAGCTACCCTGCTCACCGGGGGCAGGAGCATACCCGTTCGGGTGATAGGGATCCTCGCGGGCTCCATCTCAGGCGCTTCCCACAGTCCTGACAACCTCCTGCTCGCGGACCTTGCCACTGCCCAGGAAGCACTTGCTATGCCGGGGCGGATTAACCGCATCGACGTGGCGCTCGCAGACGGGGACAGCGGGGCGAAAAGCAGGCTGCAATCCCTGTTGCCCCCGGGTGTGGCTCTGCTCCCGGCAACGGCGAGGACCCGTTCTATAAAGCAGATGACCGGGGCTTTTCATACCAACCTCACCGCCCTGAGTCTGCTGGCTCTGCTGGTGGGCATGTTTCTTATCTATAACACCATGACCTTCATGGTAATGCTGCGGCGTCCGCTCCTCGGCAGGCTGCGGGTCCTGGGGGCAACCCGCCGGCAGCTGGGCGCGATCATCGCCATGGAGGCATTGCTGGTGGGGCTGGCAGCCACAGTTGCCGGTTTGTTGTTCGGCGTCGCACTGGCGCATGGCCTGCTACAGGTCGTGAACCGTACCATAAATGAGTATTATGACCTGCTTGCGGATTCAAACCTCACTCTATCGTATCTTTCATTGTTTAAAGGTGTATTACTGGGTATGGCAGGGACGCTGCTGGCAGCCTTCCCCGCGGCGCTGGAAGCAACCAGGGTCACCCCGAGACAGGCGCTGTTACGCTCCCATCTTGAAACATCGGCACAGCGCCTGGTGCTGCCCGCTTCCATCGCGGGTGTGCTTGCGCTTGGCGCAGGTACTACGGTCATCCACTATTCCAGCCCCAGTATTGGACTGGGTTTCGGCGGTATTTTTATTGTTATTCTCGGCGTTACCCTGTTGATACCCCTCGTGACCGTTGTCCTGATGGCGCTTTTAAAACCCCTTCTGGGTGGGAGCTTTGGTATTTCGGGCCGCTATGCCTGCCAGTCGGTGGCGGCTTCGCTGAGCCGTACCAGCGCGGCCATCGCCGCCCTGATGATCGCCATCGCCACCGTCATCGGCATAGGCCTGATGGTCAATAATTTTCGTCTTTCGGTGGACCGCTGGTTACAACAAACGCTGCGGGCGGACATGTATGTGGCGCTGCCATCGACGGGTACGACGGCTTCGGCTCATGCCCTGGATGCCGGGCTGGTGGATGCCATCCTGGCGTTGCCACAGGTGAGGGCTGTCAGCAATGTCCGGCGTATAAAAATTGAATCCTCCCAGGGACCGACGGACCTCGCCGCCTATGGGCTGAATGAGATTGCCTGGGAAGGATTTCAGTTCAAACAGGGTGAAGCAGACGAGATCTGGCCGGCCTTTCAGCAGGAAGATACGGTCATTGTTTCCGAACCCTATGCCTGGCGTCACGAGATGAAACAGGACGACATGCTGGAGCTGCGTACCGATAACGGCTATCGGTCATTCCGTGTACTGGGTATCTATAAGGACTACGGTTCCGACCAGGGCGTCGTCAGCCTGAGCCGGCGTACCTATGAACGGCACTGGCAGGATGATCGCTATTCGGGCCTTGGTATATACACGCTGCCCGCTACGGACCTGGAAGTATTGCGCAGGCAGGTACAACAACTGGCGCCGGAGCGGGACCTGTGGCTGCAGGACAGGAACAGGATACTACAGGCATCGCTGGAGGTGTTTGACAATACCTTCGTTGTCACTGAAATCCTGTGGGTGCTGGCGGCCATCATTGCTTTCATCGGCGTGTTCAGTGCACTCATGGCATTACAGTTGGAACGCAGTCAGGAACACGCCCTGCTGAGGGCCATGGGTTTTCTGCCCGCACAGATACGCCGGTTGATTATTTCAGAAACCGGCCTCCTGGGTCTTGTTGCCGGTCTGCTGGCGGTCCCGGTGGGCTGTCTCATCACCGTCCTGTTGATCCTGGTAATCAACCGGCGCTCCTTCGGCTGGACCATGGAACTGCAGTTCAGCGCGGATATCGTGCTCCAGGGCATAACCCTTGGGCTTGTAGCGGCGCTGCTTGCCGGTTTTTACCCCGCTTGGAAGATATCCCGTTCGGAACCGGCCGAGGCCCTGAGGAAGGAATAGCGGATGACCCATCAGGAATTCACGAAACGCCTGAAGCTTGTTTCGGTCATCCTGGTTGTCCTGGCATTGCCTGGCTGTGATGAGAGGGTCCCAGGAAAAAGCATGGAGCCGATTTCTATCGGCGACGTGTTGCGCGGCGATGCTGCCCAGGCCTTTGCCCAGGCAGACAAGCCGCGGGAATTCCTTTTTCCCGCCGACCATGGTCCCCATGATGACTATCGCACTGAATGGTGGTACTTCACCGGCAACGTCAACGATGGTAAGGAACACTATTTCGGCTACCAGCTTACTTTTTTTCGTTTCAGACCGAGGGTCGGGGAAACAAGTGGTCCTTCCCGGTGGCGAAGTGAGCATTTCTTCATGGCCCACCTCGCCCTCACCGATATCAACAATGAAAAACTCCATGCCTTTGAGCGCTTCAGTCGTGGCGCCGCGGGTCTCGCCGGCGCGAATACGAACAGGTTCTACGTCTGGCTGGACGACTGGTCTGCGGGAACAACCTCACGGGAGACGTTCCCCCTGCGTATCCGTGCCCGGGAAGACCGGATCGCCCTGGACCTCACCCTGCAGCAGGGCAAGGCCATCGTCCTCCATGGGAATGACGGCGTCAGTGTGAAGAACAACGAACCGGGTAATGCTTCTTATTATTATTCCTACACCCGCATACCCACCGAGGGTCGAGTTACCGTTGGAGATAAGACCTACCGGGTGCGCGGTAACAGCTGGATGGACAGGGAGTGGAGCAGCAGNNGCCCTGGGCAAGGAACAGCTTGGCTGGGACTGGTTTGCACTGCAGCTGTCCAACGAGCACGAACTGATGTACTACCGTTTCCGCCGCACAGATAACGCGGTTGACCGATTCAGCTATGCTGCGGTTGTGCAGCCGGATGGGCGGGTGTACACACTGGGCTTCGACCAGGTGGAGCTTGATATACTGGATACCTGGACCAGCCCCGGGAGCGGTGTAATCTATCCGTCCGCATGGCGCCTGCGGCTACCGGAATATAAACTCGACCTCAGGGTCCGGCCGGCGGTGGCCGATCAGGAACTGGACCTCTCGTTCCGTTACTGGGAGGGCGCGGTGGAATTCGAAGGTAGTTTCGGCGCAAGCGGCGTAAGCGGTCGTGGCTATGTGGAACTTACCGGCTATGGCGCCAGTTCCGCGCCACGGAGCTGGTAACATTGTGACTGACAGCGATGAAAGCAAAAAACCACATTAAAAATCATCTGGTTATTTTTGTTATTTTGCTGACAGCCAGCAGTCATCCCGGATCGCAGGAGCAAACTCGCGAGCAATCCGGTAACGGTCCGGAGCATGTACTGGCGGACAGCAGTATATTTGGATGGTCAACCTATGGCGGTTCTCCAGGAGGTGGTCAATATTCACCACTCAGCCGGATTAACAGAGATAACGTCGAAGATCTCGAGGTTGCCTGGGTATATCGCAGTGGTGATGTGTCGGACGGTACGGACGGTACAGCCGTGACTCCCCTGGAGGTAAATCCCATACTGGCCAATGACAAACTTTATATCTGTACACCGTATAACCGTATCGTCGCGTTGGACCCGGCAACGGGGGCCGAGGAGTGGGGCCATGATCCTGAAATAGACAGGAAGAATACCTATTCAAAAGGCAGTTATTGCAGGGGCGTGGCATACTGGTCGGAAACGGCAACAGAGGATCGGGAGCAGGTTTGCGGCAAACGCGTGTTGAGCGGAATCGGTGACGGGCGCCTGGTTGCCGTTGATGCGGACACGGGCAGGCTATGCAGTGACTTCGGCAATCACGGCCAAATCGATTTGAACACGTTTGACTACCACGGTGAGGGCAGCATCTCCCTGACCTCTCCGCCGGCAATTTACCGGGATGTGGTGATTGTCGGATCTACGATCCTCGATGGCGAATGGGCGAACCC
>JAAXHV010000057.1 GCA_012270695.1 Gammaproteobacteria bacterium
AAGGTCATTGCCGAGGCGACGTTCAAAAAAGATACGCGTATTAATATTCGCCTTTCATCCAAGGATCTTCGGGCGTTGAAGGCACGCGCCCTGAAAGAAGGCATTCCATACCAAACTCTGGTTTCCAGCGTTTTACACAAGTTTGTTGATGGTCAATTAGTGGAAAAGCCCGTCGACCACCTCAGCTGAGCCAGCGACAACAACTGACAAAAAGTCGGCCGAAGTCAAGACTTTTGTCAGGCTTGATGGCAAAAGAGACACTTGTGCGGTGTTTTTTAGCGTAGTATCAGCCGACAGCGTCCTGCAACTGCTCTATCTTGTCCGTTATTTCCCAGGTGAAATCCGCTTCCTCGCGGCCGAAATGGCCGTAGGCTGCGGTTTGTCTGTAGATGGGCCTTAACAGGTCCAGTTCCCGGATGATGGCTTTGGGGCGTAGATCAAACGTGTCCTGCACCAGGGCTTCGAGCCGGGTTTCCGGGATAACGCCCGTGCCGAAGGTGTTGATCATCAGGCTGACGGGCCGGGCCACACCGATGGCATAGGCTATCTGGATCTCACATCTGTCGGCCAGGCCGGCGGCGACGATATGCTTGGCGACGTAGCGCGCCGCGTACGCGGCGGAGCGGTCAACCTTGGACGGGTCCTTGCCGGAAAATGCGCCGCCCCCATGGTGGGCGATGCCGCCGTAGGTATCCACGATGATCTTCCTGCCCGTGAGGCCGGTATCGCCTACCGGGCCGCCGATGACAAAGCGACCGGTGGGGTTGATCAGGTAACGGGTCTTGGCGGACAGCATGCCCGCGGGCAGGACCGGTTTGATGATTTCCTCAATAACCCCTTGGGTGACATCCTCATGACTGACATCGGCGTCATGCTGGGTAGACAGGATGACCGTATCGACCGCGACAGGCTGGCCGTCCTCATACTGCACGCTGACCTGGGATTTTGCGTCGGGCCGCAACCAGGGCAGCCGGCCGGATTTCCTTACCTCGGCCTGTTTTTTCACCAGGCGATGCGAGTAGGTAATGGGAAACGGCATCAGCACGTCGGTCTCATTACAAGCGTAGCCGAACATGATGCCCTGGTCACCGGCGCCCTGGTCCAGATCAATCCCTTCCCCCTCATTCACTCCCTGGGCAATATCCGGCGACTGTTTATCCAGTGACATGAGCACCGCACAACCGTTTGCATCAAACCCCATCTTGGATGAGTCATAACCGATCTCCCTGATGGTCTGCCTGGCCACTTCAGGATAGTCAATATTCGCCCGCGAAGTAATCTCACCAGAGAGCAACACCAGACCTGTAGTAACCAGAGTTTCGCAGGCAACCCGCGAGCGGATGTCCTGCTCCAGCAGTGCATCGAGAATCGCATCGGATACCTGGTCGGCGACCTTGTCCGGATGGCCTTCCGAGACTGATTCCGAGGTGAACAGGTAATTCATAAGCGGCGCTCCTGATTTGCCAGACCAGTATTCTAACCAGTTCTCAAGTAATTATATAGCCGTTGGTCCTGATCATATCGATAACCAAGGAAGCTCTTACTTAATCAGAGCTTCCCTAAGCGGAGACCTTGTTCTCACTGTAAGCCATAAACGTTCGATACAGCAGCGGGATAACGAACAGCGTCAGGAGTGTGGAAAACACCAGTCCCCAGACGATTGCGGTTGCAACGGGTCCCCAGACTAGCGATTCTCCGGCGAGTCCGGTCGCGAGTGAAAGCAAGCCTGCCACCGTGGTTGCCGAGGTGATAACGATGGGAACCACCCGCCTCCTGGCAGCATAGACCGTCGCATGCAGCAGGCTCATGCCGCTTTTAAGGCGCGCGTTTGCCGCGGATATCAGGACGATAGCGGCGTTGACTGAAATTCCGGTTAACGCCACTACACCGTACATGGTGTACAAACTGAGGGGATTTCCGGTCACCAGCAGACCCAGTGTCACACCGGTAAATGTCAGCGGCACGGTCACAAGCACCATGAAAGGCTGGAAATAACTGCGGAACTGTGTCCCCAGAATAATATAGATGATTCCCAGGCCAAGCAGCAGCAGCCACCAGATTGCGTCCAGGCTTTCCTGGATATCATCAAGTTCCCCGGTCTGGTCCAGCATCACCTCGGGATACCTGGCCTGCAGGGTGCGCCATTTTTCCGTAATGCGATTATTGGCTTGCAAGGTATTGATTTGATCCTCGTCAATATCGCTTTCCAGCGTGATAGCCCGGCGAAAGTTATAGTGCCGGATGTTTTGCAGACCACTCCCCGGCGTGCTGATCAGTAGTTCGCCCAGGGCAATGGAGCGGCCGTTCGGCAGGGAGATTGTCTGCCGCATCAGGTTATCCGTATTGATATGTCGGTCCTTTTTTGCCAGGACCCGGACTTTTACTTCTTCGCCTTCATCCTGGAAATCCGTCACGAGTTCCCCATCGACGAAAGCCTGCAACGCCCGCCCTATGATCGCAGGATTGAGCCCTGCCCTGTGTATTGCCTCTCCATCCAGGCGCAACACCAGTTCCGGACTGCCGGGACGATAATCCA
>JAAXHV010000058.1 GCA_012270695.1 Gammaproteobacteria bacterium
ACCCTGGGTGAGGGGAACACGCCGCTGATCCGGCTGGAGAATATCCCCGAGGCCAATGACCGGGACATCGGCTTATACGTCAAGTACGAAGGGTTGAACCCGACCGGTTCTTTCAAGGATCGCGGCATGACCATGGCGATTACCCAGGCAGTCAACGAGGGTTCACAAGCGGTCTTATGCGCATCTACGGGCAATACCTCGGCCTCCGCTGCCGCCTACGCGGCCAGGGCCGGAATGGCTTGTTACGTTCTTATCCCGGATGGCAAGATTGCCATGGGGAAACTGGCTCAAGCCATGATCCACGGGGCTGTGGTCATTCAGGTAGAGGGTAATTTTGACGATGGGATGCGGCTGGTGAAACAGGTCGCCGCCGAAGCGCCGATTACCCTGGTAAACTCGGTCAACCCGTATCGGCTCCAAGGCCAGAAAACCGCAGCGTTCGAGATCATGGATGAATTGGGTGCCCCTCCGGATTTTCATTGCCTGCCGGTGGGTAATGCCGGCAATATCTCCGCTTACTGGACCGGCTACAGCGAATATGCGGGCAAGACCACCGGCGCCTGCAACTTCTGTGACGGGCAGTGCGCTTACGGCACCGAACCGGTTGTGGATAAACGGCCCCGCATGCTGGGTTATCAGGCAGCAGGCGCCGCGCCTTTTTTACGAGGCGAGCTGATAAAGTCACCCGAGACCGTCGCCAGCGCCATCCGCATCGGGCAACCGCAGTCATGGGATCTGGCCTGGGCTGCAAGCAGGGAATCCGGCGGCTGGTTCGATGAGTTCAGCGATACGGAAATCCTTGCCACACAGGCGTTGCTGGCCGCCGGGGAAGGCATATTCTGTGAGCCGGCTTCCGCCGTCTCCGTGGCCGGCGCCCTGCGCGACATTCAGGCAGGCAGAATCCCCGGGGGCAGCACTGTGGTATGCACCCTGACCGGACACGGTCTGAAAGACCCGGATATCGCCATGCAGCAAAGCTCGGCGCCGGTAAAAAAGGTACCGGCCGATCTGCACGCGGTAAAGAGAGTCATTCTTGACAGCGTGTAAATCCAAACTTCATCGACAGCGAACGAGTATCCGGTGGCAACAAGCGGACTGGTGAGAAATCCGGGCTAAAGATATCGCTTTATGAAAATCACCCGTCGCGTTGTATCATCGGAGTGCGGCCTGCCGGATTTTATTCATCCGGTAATGCGGCGTGTCTATGCCGCCAGAAATATTTCATCCATGCGGGAGCTGGATTATTCGCTGACAAATCTGCTGCCGTTCGGTATGTTGAAAAATATCGATGCGGCGGCAGATTTACTCATTGACGCCATCCACGCTGACAAACGAATACTAATCATTGCCGATTATGATGCGGACGGCGCTACTGCCTGCGCCGTAGCCTTGCGCGGGTTGTGCTTGCTGGGCGCAAAGCAGGTCGTCTACCTGGTGCCGGACCGGGTAAAACACGGGTATGGTTTGAGTACCGATGTGGCCCGCCTGGCCTTGAAGTCTGAACCTGACCTCCTGGTGACCGTGGATAACGGTATCTCCAGTCTGGCAGGCGTCGACTTTGCCCGTAACGCCGGGGTGGACGTGTTGATTACCGATCATCACCTGCCCGGCAAGGAGCTTCCTGCTGCCAGCGTTATAGTCAACCCAAATCAGCCGGGCGATCGGTTCCCCAGCAAGTGTATCGCGGGTGTCGGCGTCATGTTTTACCTGTTGCTGGCGGTCAGGGCCAGGCTGAGGGATACGAACTGGTTTGCCGCGCAAGAACTGCAAGTACCGAACCTTGCGCCATTGCTCGACCTGGTGGCGCTGGGCACCATTGCCGACGTGGTGGAACTGGATTTCAACAACCGTATCCTGGTACGGCAAGGCCTGGTGCGAATCAGGGCACGGCGCTGTTCACAGGGCGTCATGGCCTTGATCCGGGTTGCGGGCAGCGTGCCCGAGAAGATTACTTCTGCTGATCTCGGATTTCTGCTGGGTCCAAGGCTGAATGCAGCCGGCCGCATGGCTGACATGAGGCTGGGTATCGAATGCCTGCTCACGGACAATTTTTCCCATGCGGTTTCCTTGGCGTTGCAACTGGAAAGATTCAACCGCGAGAGAAAACATGTCCAGGCTGAAATGCAGGAAGAAGCCGAAGCCCATCTCCGCCGCATAGCGGAACCGGACCAGGGGGAGTTGCCCTTTGGAGTGTGCCTGTATGATGCCGGCTGGCGCCAGGGTATCGTTGGAGTACTGGCGGGCAGGATAAAAGAGCTGGTAAATCGTCCGGTAATCGTATTTGCGTCCGCCGGTGAAGGTTTATTGAAAGGATCAGGGCGGTCGTTGCCCGGTATCCACCTTAAAGATGTTCTGGAAGCGCTGGCCGTGCAACATCCCCGCCTGATAGAACGGTTCGGAGGCCATGCAATGGCCGCAGGTTTGACGATCAGGGAAGCCGATTATGCAGAGTTCAAGGAGTTGTTTGATGCACAAGTCAGAAGTTCGACGGCCGGCCGGTTGCCGGGAGCGGAGATCGTAACGGACGGCAAGCTGGCGCGCGCCGACATCAGCCTGGAGCTCGCCGAAGAAATTGAAAACGCGGGGCCCTGGGGACAGGGTTTCCCCGAACCGTTATTCGATGACGTATTCTCTGTGGCCGGCACCCGGCTGGTGGGGGGTAAGCACCTGAAGTTGAAACTCATCGTCGAAGGTCAGGAACAACCGGTTGATGCCATTTCATTTAATACGGATGAGAATGCCGTTGCTGCGGATGCCGAAAATTTACGGATGGTCTACCAGTTAGCAGTCAACCGCTATAATGGCTATCAAACACCACAACTTATTATCAGACATATCCAACCCTCGGAATAGTAATAAATCTGGGACACCCATTAATTACGGCTTAAAAAATTTATGGGAAAAATTTATGGGTGTCCTGAATTTCTGTTTTGGGCTAACACTCAACTGAAAACGAGGGACAGAAGATTTGAAATCTCCGTTACTATATCTATACTGCTGGAATTATGCTGGAACTCACATCACAATTCGCCCGTATCAAAGACTGCCAGGAGAGAATCGACTCCCTGAGGAGGTATCTTTGACTTCGATACCAAGGTCGAACGCCTGCGCCAGGTCAGGCGAGAATTAGAAAATTCCGAACTTTGGAATGAGCCTGAACGCGCCCAGGCATTGGGGAAAGAACGGGCTGCGCTTGAAAAAACGGTTCAGGCAATAGAATCCATCAGCCAGGGAATGGACGACGTTGAGTTGTTGCTCGAGCTGGCGAAACAGGAAAACGACACCGATACCGCGGCCGAGGTTGTTGTCGATCTCGATAACTATGCTGCGCAGATAGCGGAGTTGGAATTTCGCCGCATGTTTTCCGGTGAAATGGACCCCAACAATGCATTTCTTGATATCCAGTCAGGTTCCGGTGGCACCGAAGCCCAGGATTGGGCTGAAATGCTGCTGCGAATGTATTTGCGCTGGGGTGAGCAGCGCAGTTTCAAGACAGAACTGATTGAAGTGTCACCGGGGGAAGTGGCTGGCGTAAAGAGCGCGACAGTCAGGTACGTGGGTGACTATGCTTACGGCTGGCTGCGCACCGAAACCGGCGTACACAGGCTGGTAAGAAAGTCCCCGTTTGATTCGGGCAATCGGCGCCATACCTCATTTGCTTCGGTATTCATTGCGCCGGAGATTGATGACAATATCGAGGTGGATATCGATACTGCGGATTTGCGCGTAGATACCTACAGGGCCAGTGGGGCGGGAGGGCAGCACGTAAACAAAACGGATTCGGCGGTAAGGTTAACCCATATACCTACCGGCATTGTCGTACAGTGCCAGAATGACCGTTCCCAGCATAAGAACAAGGATCAGGCAATGAAGCAGTTGCGCGCCAAGTTGTACGAACTGGAACTGCAAAAGCGGATGTCTGAACAAAAAGCCATGGAGGATTCCAAGGCCGATATAGGCTGGGGCAACCAGATCCGCTCTTATGTATTGGACCAGTCCAGGATCAAGGATTTACGTACCGGCGTGGAGACCGGTAATATACAGGCTGTCCTGGATGGCGACCTGGACCGGTTCATAGAAGCCAGTCTTAAGGCGGGAGTGTGATTTACCAGGCGGGCAGTATTGGATTATGAGCAAAAACGACAGCAACGAGATCATCAGGCAGAGACGCACGCAGTTGCAGGAGTTGCGTAAATCCGGCAACGCCTACCCCAATGACTTCAGGCGGAATATCCTGGCGGCTGATTTACACGCCCGTTATGGCGATAAGGAACGGGAACAACTGGAAGGAGAAGCTGAAATATTCAGTCTTGCCGGCAGGATGATGAGCCGCCGCATCATGGGCAAGGTTTCTTTTGCCCACATCCGCGATATGTCGGGGCAGATCCAGCTTTTTATCAGGCGTGACCGTCTGTCAGACGAGACCTATGGCGAGTTCAAGCGATGGGATATCGGCGATATCATCGCCGTGACAGGGAGTGTTTTCAAGACGAAAACCGGAGAGCTGTCAATCCAGGCTGATTCCATCAGGCTATTGGTCAAGTCATTGCGACCGTTGCCCGAGAAGTTCCACGGTTTGTCCGACCAGGAAACCCGCTACCGCCAGCGTTACCTGGACCTGATTACCAATGAAGCAACCCGGCAAACGTTTCAAATCCGCAGCCGCGTGATCAATCATATCCGAGCTTACCTGGGCGGTTGTGGATTTCTTGAAGTGGAAACACCGATGATGCAGGCCATTCCCGGCGGCGCCACGGCAAGACCGTTTATTACCCATCATAACTCTCTGGATATGGACTTGTACCTGCGCATCGCGCCCGAATTATATTTAAAGAGACTGGTTGTCGGTGGTTTTGAAAAGGTATACGAGATCAACAGAAACTTTCGCAATGAAGGCCTGTCGCCGCAGCATAATCCCGAGTTCACCATGCTTGAGTTCTACTGGGCTTATGCGGACTATGAGGACATGATGGCGCTGACGGAGACTCTGCTGTGTTCCCTGGCAACGGAAGTAAAAGGGGAGACCACGATTGAATACCAGGGGGAAACATACGATCTCAGCCGGGATTTTCGCCGGCTGACGCTACAGGACGCGGTCCTGTCCTATAACCCGGATTTATCAGCAGACGACCTCAATAACCTGGACAAGTTGCGCAGCGTTGCTGCGCTTAAGGGTGTGGAGGTGAAGGAAACTTACGGCCTCGGTAAGTTACAGGTTGAATTATTCGAAAAAACCGTGGAGGCAAAACTTGGACAACCCACTTTTATCACCCGTTATCCGATCGAAGTGTCACCCTTATCCAGGCGCAATGACGCGCATCCTGACTTTGCCGACCGCTTTGAACTGTTTATTGGCGGGCGCGAGATTGCGAATGGATTTTCTGAATTAAACGATCCTGAAGACCAGGCCGACAGGTTTCGTAAACAGGCTGAAGAAAATGCGTCAGGTGACGAGGAAGCCATGCACTACGATGCCGATTACATCACGACCCTGGAATATGGTATGCCGCCGACTGCCGGTGAAGGTATCGGTATAGACCGCCTGGTCATGTTGCTTACGGATTCAGCATCTATCCGTGACGTGATTTTATTCCCTCACCTGAGGAACAAAGAATGGTAAAACAAACGGACGCGTTCGCTTATTCCACATTACTTGAGTTCTGGTTCGGCAACAAAGAAGCAGACGGCGAAGTGATCGAGGAAAAGTCTTCTTTGTGGTGGGATAAAAACGAGAAGACCGATGCGTATATCAGCAAGCATTATTCAGATCTGCTCTCCCGTTCAGTTCGGGGTGAACTCAATGACTGGGTGAACGAACCACGCGGCCACTTGGCCCTGATCATCCTGATGGACCAGTTTTCCCGGAATATCTACAGGGATACTGCCCGGTCGTTCAGCCAGGATGAACTGGCCCTTGCACTTGCAGTGCGCGGCACGGAATCCGGCGTAGATAAAAAATTGAAAGCGGTTGAGCGGGTATTTTTTTATTTGCCGTTTGAACATTCTGAATCCATTGAGGTGCAGGAAAATTCTGTCAGACTTTATCAAACACTCCTCGATGGTGTGGCAGACAGGGACAAGGAGAAATTTGCCGATTACCTGGACTATGCTGTAAAACATGCGGACATCGTCAGGCGCTTCAAACGCTTCCCTCACCGCAACAAACTATTAGGCCGGAAATCAACCCCGGAAGAAATCGAGTTCCTGAAACAACCCGGCTCTTCTTTTTAACCCGGATAGTCGGCCTCACTGCAAACGACTTGGTCAGGTATCCGGACCTGTGGCGCCTGAAACTTTTTTAACCGGGAAGTGTCGAATTATGCGGTATAATGCTTGTGTCGTTCTAAAACACGAATGATGCAGGCAGTAGTCAAAATCTGGCTGTACCTGCATAATTATAATCTAACCAGAGCAGGAGGTATTATTGATGTCGAAAGAGACTACTTTAAAGCCCATAGCTGCTGCATTGGGAACCACTTTTGCGGTTTCACTTACCCTCAGCCCTATTGCCAATGCTGCTGACAACCCATTCAGCATGACTGAGTTGTCCGGCAGTGGTTACATGGTGGCAGGTGAACATGGAGATGGTGAAGGNNGGTGAAGGCAAGTGTGGCGAAGGCAAATGCGGCGAGGACAAGGAAGGCGAGGGTAAATGCGGTGAAGGTAAATGCGGCGAAGGCAAGTGCGGTGAAGGCAAATGCGGCGAAGACAAGGAAGGCGAGGGTAAATGCGGCGAGGGTAAATGCGGTGAAGGTAAATGCGGCGAAGGCAAGTGCGGTGACGATAAATAGAGTTAACCTGTATCAATCGCCGGGCCTGTCCCGGAGTCAGGAACGCTGACGTATTGATATGTCGCATTGAACTGCTGCTGTACAGCCTGATATGCCTGAAACATATCCAGTACACGGAGCCGGCCTGGGTCTGCGACGAGCCTTCATCGGCTCGCTCGCAGACTCAGAGGTTCTATTGTCAGGGATTGATTTCATGGAGGTGGCGCCGGAGAACTGGATCGACGTAGGCGGACGCTTCGGGCGCCGCTTCCGTGAGGTCGCGGAAAGGGTGCCTGTTGTTTGCCATGGACTGTCATTGAACCTCGGAGGCCCTGCGCCTCTGGACGAGGCTTTTCTCCATAAAGTCAGACAATTCCTTGATACACACGGCATTCGTTGTTACAGCGAACACCTGAGCTATTGTGCCGATGACGGCCACTTGTACGACCTGATGCCAATCCCGTTCACGGAAGAAGCGGTTCGTTACACGGCCGGCAGGATCAGGCGCGTCCAGGAAATCATAGGGCGGCGCCTGGCTATTGAAAATGTGTCCTATTATGCTGCGCCCGGCCAGGAAATGACGGAAACGCAATTCATTAATAGCGTGTTGGCCGAAGCAGATTGTGACCTGTTGCTGGATATAAACAATATTTACGTTAACAGCATCAACCACCGTTATGACGCCGAGACCTGGCTGAAATCATTGCCGGCGGAGCGTATCGCTTATGCTCACGTTGCCGGCCACTACGTCGAAGCAGAAGATCTGCGGGTGGATACCCATGGCTCGAACGTGATCGATCCGGTGTGGAGACTGCTTGGTGTAGCCTACCGGCATTTTGGCGTTTTCCCAACTCTGCTGGAGCGGGATTTTAATATCCCTCCATTGCCTGAGCTGCTGGCTGAAGTCAACAGGATTCACCAGGTCCAGTCCGCTCAGAAAGATCATTCTGATGAACCCGTCATTCGGCAAGGGCAAGCCTGACCCGCATTTCTCACCAGCCCGGATTTCTCAGGTGAAAAATGCGGACTAAGTCATTTACGGATATCCAATATCAATTTACCCGGCATATTCGTGACCCGGCCAATGCGCCGGCGCCGGAAGATATTGAAGATCGGCGAATGGCGATCTACCGTGACCTGCTGTATCGCAACGTGGAAAGTTTCCTGGCAAACAGTTTTCCGGTACTGAGGAAGGTTCTCGAGGATGATGAATGGCATTCGTTAATGCGGAAATACTTTAAAAATCACCAGTCTCGCACACCTTTGTTCCCCAGGATGCCTCAGGAGTTTCTCCAATACCTCCAGGATGATAAAGAAACTGCTGAGAGCTTGTATCCGTTCCTGCTCGAACTGGCTCACTACGAGTGGGTGGAACTGGCATTGTCTATCGACACTCGCGAGATCAAACAGGATGGGATAAACGCAAGCGGCGACCTGTTGTCAGGGATTCCGCTGTTGAACGAACTGTCCTGGTCCCTGGTCTATCAGTATCCCGTACATCGTATCGCTCCCGATAACCTGCCCGCGGGAAAACCGGCGCAACCCACCTGCCTGTTCGTATACCGGGACAGGAAGGACAAAGTAAGGTTTATCGAGTTGAACCCCTTGGCAGCGCGCCTGGTCGATTGCCTCAAACAGAATGAAAACAAACAAACCGGCAGAGAGATCCTCATCCGCATTGCTGGTGAAATAGCACACCCCGACCCTGAAGTCGTAGTCAACGGCGGGCGCGCCGTACTTGAAGACATGCGGGAAAAACAAATCGTACTGGGGACGGATTTGGAAGCTGTCCCCGGATAGGTTCCCGGACAGCTCTTACAAATTGCGCAGTCGCAGGCGCAGTGCGTTCAGCTTGATGAATCCTTCCGCGTCTTTCTGGTCGTAGCTGCCGGCGCC
>JAAXHV010000059.1 GCA_012270695.1 Gammaproteobacteria bacterium
TCGAGGGTCAATCAGGGAAGGGAAAATCAATGCTATATAGTCATTGATTTTGACGGCACATCCGTGTACCGTATGCACCTTTGGCTTAATCAGAGGTTCCTTAAAAAATGAATATATTGGATAAAGCAGTGATTCGAAGTTTATGTATTTTTCTTGGCAGCGTATTTGTCATACCTGTCCATGCGCAAGACAGCGAAACTGGTATTGGCGCGCTGATGGAAGAAATCACCGTTACCGCCAGAAAGCGTGAAGAAGGTTTGCAGGACACCCCTATCGCCGTGTCCGTCTTCAGCGGCGAGAGCCTGGAAGCGCGCGGGGTTC
This sequence comes from Gammaproteobacteria bacterium, assembly GCA_012270695.1. Lineage (GTDB taxonomy): Bacteria > Pseudomonadota > Gammaproteobacteria > Eutrophobiales > Eutrophobiaceae > JAAXHV01. The sequence continues at coordinate 322 of JAAXHV010000059.1, forward strand.
AGCGGATCGATGAAATTGCCGGGCTGACGCCCAATATGTCGTTTGACAATATCAACACCAACGGTGGTGGCGGCAACAGCGCCGCCGTGTTCCTGCGCGGCGTCGGACAGCGGGACTTCCTGCCATCCGCCGACCCGGGCGTGGGCATCTACGTGGACGGCGTCTATTACGCCCGCAGCATCGGTTCGGTGCTGGACATCATCGATATTGACCGTGTCGAAGTCCTGCGCGGCCCCCAGGGCACCCTGTTCGGCCGTAACACCACGGGCGGCGCCATCGCCATCCATACCCAGAAACCCCATGAGGAATTCGAGGGCAAGGTACGGGTAAGAGTGGGCATCGATGACCGGCTCGACGTGCTCGGCAAGGTCAATGTCCCGATGAGCGACAACCTCTACATGAGTGCGACTGTCGCCAAGTTCGACCAGGACGGTTTCGTGGTCAACCCTCTCAACGGCATGGATACCGGGGACGATGATACCTTCGCCTTTCGCGGCGCGTTGCGCTGGCAGGCGAACAACAACTTCGAGGTTAATATCACCGGCGATTACTCCCGTGACAGGGAAAACGGCCAGGCCCGCGTGGTGACAGAAAATCCCAACCGCGTCGTGGACCTGACGCCAGGGCAAAATATATTCAACCACAATTTCTTACTGGGCGCCAATTCGCCTCTTAATCCGGCGAACGGCGGCCCTGGTATCAACAACCCTGGAACGCCTTTTCCCAGAAGCTTCAGTAACTGCGATGCCACCCCCGCGAACATCGCCGGAAACACCTCGGGTTGCGCCAATGTCAACACAATAGCCCTGGGTAAGAATACCAGCACCATGCCGACCTACTCCAACCACGATATCTACGGTTTCTCGAGTACGGTCGACTGGCAGATTTCCGACAACCTGGAAATCAAGTCGATAACCGCTTACCGTAACGTGGACAGTGAATTCGCCCATGATGGCGACAGCACGCCTTTTTTCTTGTCCTGGGTGCGGGACGAGATTTACGTGCAGGAACAGTTTACCCAGGAAATACAACTGCAGGGGACGGGTTTTAACGACCGCCTGCAGTGGATCATCGGCGGCTTCTATTTCACCGAAGACGGCAACAACTACAACCCGGTGGATTTTGCCTCGATTGATATAGAAAGCGGCGCCGCGTTCGACCACGAGAGTATCGCCGGCTTTGCCCAGGGTACGTTTGACGTAACGGACAAGCTGCATGTTACCGCCGGTGTCCGCTACACCGACGATACCAAGGATTTCATCGTCACCAGTGACGGAAGGTATAGTACACCCGGTGTTCACTTTCCCATGGGCGCTAGTGACATGGTGAATATTCAATCCGCGGTACCTGCGTTTGCCCCGCCCGGGATATTGGTAAAGCTGATAGCAGACGGCACTACGACCCTGAAGGCCGACGACTGGACGCCCATGGCCAATGTTTCCTACGACTGGAACGACAGCCTGATGACCTACTTCACCTACTCGGAAGGGTTCAAGAGTGGCGGCGTGCAGCAACGTAATGCCGGTGTATTCGGCGCCGCGGCGCCCACTTATGACCCGGAGTTCGTGGAATCATTCGAAATCGGCTTCAAATTCAGCACTCCGGACGGCCGGTTCGTCCTGAATGCGGCCGCCTTCTACGCCGATTACACGGACATTCAACTGGAAACCCTGGCGCCCGAAGGTATCGCTCCGCAGCTTGACAATGCCGGTGAGGGTGAGATCAAGGGTTTCGAACTGGAATCACGCTGGGCGCCGCTCGACACCTTGTTCATTGAAGTGGCCATCGGCCACCTCGATGCGGTGATCACGAAGTCCGACCCGACCGTATTCAACACCGGCGGTCCTGCCAAGGGTGACAGGCTGCCGCAGGTGCCGCGCTGGTCGCTGGCCTCCTCAATCATCAAGGAGTTCGGGCTGGGCGACATGGGCACCCTCATCGCTCGGGTGGATTACAACTACCGCACCAAGGTGTTCTTTGACCCGGCCAACGACCCGGGCAGCGTGATGCAGTCCCATGGCCTGATGAATGCCAGCCTGGGCTGGGACAGCGCCAACGACAAGTATTCGCTTATCTTCCATGCGAACAATATCTTTGACAAACGCCGCATCATCTACACGGAGCTTTCGGGATCGGCGCGCACGCAGAACGACGTCCTGGCCCGTGATTTTGCCTGGTACCTGACTGGTGAATATCGCTTCTGATTTTAACCGGATAAGCAGCAGGGTTGTGTGCTTGAATTAGTTCAGTCAGGTGGAATTCTGATATGGCCGTTGCTGTTGTGCTCGGTCATTTCGCTGGCGATTATTGCCGAACGCTTCTGGTCGCTGCAGACAAAACGCATCCTCTCTACGAACCTGGTAATAAGGGTGTGGGAATGGAATAAAAAAGGTGTCCTGAATGAGCAACATATCGAGAAGTTAAGGAGAGATTCACCACTGGGAAGGGTTCTTGCGGCCGGGCTGGTCAACAGGAAGCATGACCGGGAAGTGATGAAGGAAAGCATAGAGGAAGTGGGACGCCACGTGGCTCATGACCTGGAACGTTTCCTGAATACCCTGGGCACTATTGCTTCCATATCGCCCTTGCTGGGATTGCTGGGTACGGTTATCGGAATGATCAAGGTGTTTGCCGTCATAACTGCACAGGGGGTCGGTGACCCCAGTGTACTGGCCGAGGGAATATCCGAGGCGCTGATTACCACGGCAGTGGGGTTGACCGTGGCCATACCGTCATTGATGTTTTATCGCTATTTCCGCGGGCGAGTGGATGAACTGGTGGTAACCATGGAACAGGAAGCGTTGAAAATGGTCGAGGTAATGCACGGGGAGAGAGAGTGAATTTTCGTCCACAACGGCAAAGCGAAACAGAGATCAACATCACCCCGCTTATCGACGTGGTGTTTTTGCTGCTGATCTTCTTTATGGTTTCCACTACTTTCGAACGCGAGTCGGAGATTAAGATAACCTTGCCGGAAGCCTCGGAAGAACAGATGGAGACAAAGCCGGATTTCATCCTGGTCGGGATCGGCGCTGACGAACAGGTTTACGTCGGCGATAAACCCTTGGTAAACAATAAAATTTCGACTATTCAAACGGCCCTGAAGGAACACGCCCGGGAGTTGGCCGACCTGCCGGTTATTATCCGCGCCGACGCGGAAGTCAGTCATCAGATGGTGATTAAGGTGATGGATGCAGCGCGGCAATCCGGCCTGGTTAATATCACTTTTGCGACGCGCATCCTGGACGAAGACACCGGAGAGTAGTCCACATTGATTTTGACGGTACATCCCTGTACCGTAGGAACCTCTGACTTGATCAGAGGTTCCTTAAGAATGGACAGTCAACCAGGCACGCTCCGGTTCCGTATTCAAGCCCTCTGGTA
>JAAXHV010000060.1 GCA_012270695.1 Gammaproteobacteria bacterium
CTAACGGAATATGGATATATGGCGCACATACCAGAACTTCAACGCCCTCTGGCGGCAGACCCCGCTTGAACCCGTCCAGCAACGCCATGACGGAGGCACGGCTGCCGTTCATCTTCCAGTTGGCCGCTACCAGGGGTTGTCTGGTCATAACAGATGGTTTACCGACTTAACGGGGAGGCCAAGATTAACGGAAATAACTGAAAAGTCAAAGCATATATGAGACAGGTTATCCACCATGGATACGTTAACCAGGCTCAGCCAAGGTTCGGCAAAACGGTTACTGATGCCCACCGGCATAGCCGGCTTCCTGCAACAAGGCATCGATCTCCCCTTTTTTCAAATCCCAGAACTGGCCATGGCGCTTGCTGCGGGGCAACCTGTAGGAACCGTATCGTATCCGCATAAGACGGCTGACCGGCAGGTCTTGAGATTCCCACAGCCGCCGGACTGCCCGGTTCCGTCCTTCCGTTATGACTACGCGGTACCAGTGATTCAGGCCTTTGCCTCCACTATCCACAATACTGTTGAAGCGGGCAACACCGTCGTCAAGCCGGACGCCTTTGGTCAGGGACTGGAGTTGTTTCCTGGTTGCGCGTCCTGACACGCGCACGGCATACTCCCGTTCCACCTGGTTACGCGGGTGCATGAGACGGTCGGCCAGTATCCCGTCATCGGTGAACAGCAACAGGCCGCTGGTGTTGAAGTCCAGGCGGCCGATACTGATCCAGCGCCCCCGTTGCAGTTTCGGCAGACTGGCAAAAACCGTGCGGCGGCCCTGCGGGTCTGCTGCGGTACAGATTTCACCCGGGGGTTTGTAGTAGGCCAGCACCTTCGGCCTGGCTGCTGTAGCGCCGGATTGTGGAGGATATAACCTGACGCGGCGCTGGTCGATCATCACCCGGTCGTGCGCGTTGAGTCGGTCCCCCGGCTGCGCCACCTTACCGTTGACACGAATGCGCCCCGCCTGGAGCAGGTTGTCTATATGACGGCGCGAACCCACACCCGCAGCCGCCAGCACTTTCTGGATACGATCAGCCATGGTTATTATGATTTGATTTACGGGGTGGCCTGCGGCCGTGCAAATCGTCTGTCCTGACGATTTATCTTCGCATCCATTGCTGAGTCAACCCTGGCCAATGCCGGGCTGGTTAGAAAAAGGAATCACGTTATTCTCCTCGAACACGCCGTCAGCGGAAGCCTCGTCCGCACCGTCCGCTGCAGGCTGTTTCCCGGCATCCCGGGTTTGATCGAGGTGGTCAAACAGGTCGGGCTCGATCTTGTCGAGGTCTTTCACTTCCCCCAGTGTCGGCAGTTCCGCCAGTTCCTTCAGGTTGAAATAATCGAGGAACCGGTTCGTCGTTGCCAGTAATTCCGGATGCCCGGGGACGTCCCGGTGCCCCACCACTTTTATCCATTCGCGTTCAAACAGGGTGCGGATAATTCCGCTGCTGAGGCTGACGCCGCGGATATTTTCAATCTCTCCCCGGGTGACCGGTTGCCGGTAGGCAATAATCGCCAGCGTTTCCAGAAGCGCCTGGGAATAACGCTGTGGTCTTTCCCGGAACAGCCGGTTTATCCAGTCGGCCAGTTCCGAACGAACCTGGAACCGGAAACCGCTGGCGACCTCCTTCAGTTCCACGCCACGCCCGGCATAGTCTTCCCGCAATTCATCCAGCGCGGTTTTGACAGCTTTACGGTCAGGTTTATCGGGGTCATCCTCGAACATGGACAATAGTTCAGTCACGGTCAGGGGATCGTTTATCGCAAGCAGCGCCGCCTCCACGATCTTTTTCAGTTCATCGGGCTTCATGCTACCGCCTTGATATAGATGGGACCGTTGGTTTCATTCTGGACTATTTCAACCAGCGCTTCCTTGGCCAGTTCAAGTAGCGCCAGCAAGACGACGATAACGCCTGCCTTGCCCTCTTCCAGGACAAACAAATCCTTGAAATCGGTAAAATCGTCTGTGCTGATTCTGTCCAGTATCGTCACCATGCGTTCCCTGACCGACAGGGGTTCCCGCTGTATGTGATGGTGGGAAAACACTTCAGCGCGCTGCAGGACTTCCGCAAACGTATGTAAAATCGCATCCAGTGACACTTCAGGCGGCCGGGTGCGAATTCGTTTATCAGGAAAACCGATAATCGCGGCAAAGCTGTCGCGATCAAGCCGCGGCAAAGCATCAATATCCTGTGCCGCCTGTTTATAAATTTCGTATTCCTGTAAGCGGCGCACCAACTCGGCGCGCGGGTCTTCTTCATCCTCGTCCTCATCGATACGCGGCAGCAACATTCTCGATTTAATCTCGGCCAGCATCGCTGCCATTACCAGGTACTCTCCGGCCAGTTCCAGGTGTAATTCCTCCATCAATTCAATATAAGTCATGTATTGTTGCGTGACCTTTGCGATGGGTATGTCGAGGATGTCCAGATTCTGGCGTTTGATCAGGTACAGCAACAGGTCAAGAGGGCCTGCAAACGCCTCCAGGAATACTTCCAGGGCGTCCGGCGGGATATACAGGTCTTTGGGGACTTGGCTTAAGGCAACGCCCTGCACGATGGCAAAAGGCATTTCCTCCTGCGTAACCTTACCCTGCCGCTGATCTGCCACCGGGTTAACCATAATCCAGGCCCATGGCTTCGCGCACCTCCTGCAGGGTCTCCCTGGCCAGGTCCCGCGCTGATTCACAACCCTCGTTAATAATCGCCCGCACTGTTTCCGGATCATTGATGTATTCGTCGGCGCGCTCCTTGACAGGCCCCTGTTCCTTGAGAACGGCGTCTATCAGGGGTTTCTTGCAATCCAGGCAACCTATACCGGCGCTGCGGCAACCTTCCTGCACCCAGTTCCTGACATCTGTGCCGGAATAGACCTTATGCAGGTCCCACACAGGGCATTTATCGGGGTCGCCGGGATCATTGCGCCTTATCCGCGCCGGGTCGGTGGGCATGGTTCTTATCTTGTCTTCCACACTGCCGGCATTCTCTCGCAGTGAAATCGTGTTATTGTACGATTTGGACATCTTCTGCCCGTCCGTTCCGGGCATCTTCGGCGCTTCGGTCAGCAGCGCCCGGGGTTCGGGAAAGATCATTTTCCCGCCCCCTTCCAGGTATCCCACCAGGCGATCGCGGTCGCCGATACTGATATTCTGCTGCGCTTCCACCAGTGCCCTGGCTTTTTCCAGTGCCTCAACGTTTCCCTGTTCCTGGTATTTTTTTAACAGGTCGAAATACATCCTGTTGTTTCTTTTGCCCATTTTCCTGGCCGCTTTCTCCGCCTTTTTCTCATACCCGGGATCACGGCCATACAGGTAATTGAAGCGCCGGGCTACCTCACGGGCCATTTCCACGTGGGCTACCTGGTCTTCACCCACCGGGACATAGCTGGCCTTGAATATGATGATGTCGGCAGTCTGCAGCAGCGGATAACCCAGGAAGCCGTAGGTGGTCAGGTCTTTGTCGCGCAGGCGTTCCTGTTGCTCCTTGTAGGATGGAACCCGCTCAAGCCAGCTTTGCGGGGTGATCATGGACAGCAACAGGTGCAGTTCCGCGTGTTCCGGTATGCGGGACTGTATGTACAACTTCGCCGAACCGGGATTGATGCCCACCGCCAGCCAATCGATGATCATCTCCCAGACGTTTTTCTCAATATAGTCAGGCGTTTCATACTCCGTCGTCAGGGCATGCCAGTCAACGACACTGAAAAAACATTCGTATTCGTTTTGTAACCGCACCCAGTTCTTCAATACGCCGTGATAGTGACCAAGATGCAAGGCGCCGGTCGGTCTCATACCGGACATCACCCGCTGGTTAGCTGAAGTTGCCAATATCATTCCTCAATATGTTATTTGTCCGCAAATGACGCAGATTACCACAGAACAGCCCTGCCACAGAGAACGTAAAGCTCTGACAGGTTCAGATTATTCACCAACCGGAAAATCCTGTAAATCTCCGCGGCCCCGGCGAACGATTTCAACTGTGTCCGAAGTCAGGTCGATGACCGTTGTCAACTCCATTCCGCAGGAACCGGAGTCAATAACCAGGTCGACCTCCCGACCCAGTTTACTGTAGATCTCTTCCGGGTCGGTCTCGGGCGCGTCATTGTCCGGCAATATCAGGCTGGTGCTCAATATCGGCTCTGCCACCAGCTGCAGTAACGCCAGCAGCGTTTCATGTGCCGGGATTCTCAGCCCAATCGTCTTTTTTTTCGGGTGCTGAATATAGCGGGGCACCTGGTGGGATGCCCGCAATAAAAACGTATAAGGCCCGGGCGTCAGCCGTTTTATCAGTCTGAATGCCGTATTATCCGTTTTTGCCAACGCGCCTGCGCTCGCCATGGACGAACATAACAATGTAAAATTGTGTTTGTGGTTCAAGCGACGTATGGAGAGTATTCTCTCAAACGCGTTTTTGTTGCCCGGCAGGCAGCCCAGGGCAAAACAGGAGTCGGTGGGATAGACAATAACGCCACCCTGCTGCAAGATGAGGGTGGTCTGGTTTAACAAACGTACTTGAGGATTATCAGGGTGGATTTTAAAATACTGGGCCATAGATCGGTTATGATATTACTTCTATCCTGAGAATATGAAATTTTTCCTGGATTTTTTACCCGGACTGGCGTTCCTGGTTGCCCTGTTCATCCCCGAGGATCGGCAGCAGGGCATATACCTGGCGACCAAAGTGCTGATAGCCACGTCGCTCCTGCAAATCTTCCTGGGCTGGCTCATCACTAAAAAGATTGAAAAGCAATACGTCATTATTTTCCTGGTGGTGCTGGTTTTGGGAGGCGCTACGTTATTGTTGAAAGATGAGAGGTTTATCAAGTGGAAACCGACCATCGTGTTCTGGATCTTCTCCCTGTCCTTCCTGGCGAGCGATTATATCGGCAGCCGCAACCTGTCGGAGCGGTTGATGGGGCAGTTGTTTGATGCGCCGGGAAACGTGTGGCGCAGCGTCAATTTATCCTTTGTCGCCTTCTTCCTGCTTTGCGGCGTGATCAATTTATTTGTCGCCTACAACTTCAGCACTGAGACCTGGGCAATGTTCAAACTGTTCGGCTTCCTGCTGTTGAATATCGTTTACCTGACCGGCCTGGCGCTGTTCCTGTCCCGTTACGCGACAGAGCAGCCGCAGGCCGGCAAGAAATGACATGGACAGGGTCGCAACCATCCGCTCGAAACTGCAACAGGCGCTAACGCCTGAACGCCTGGAAATAACTGATGATTCCCATCTGCATGCCGGACATGCCGGCGCTGCCGCCGGGGGTGGGCACTTTTCCGTCAGCATCACCAGTTCCCGCTTCCAGGGTCATTCCACCCTGGAGCGGCACCGTCTCGTCTACCAGGCAGTCAGCGATATGATGGCCGGAGAAATCCATGCATTGAGCATCAAGGCGCGCACCCCGGAAGAAGAGACATCGGCGGCCAGCCCGGACTTCTTACCAATTCATGGTAAATAAGCTTCAGTATCCCTCCAAGCGAACAGGTAAGAAATCGGAGCTCGACATAAGGCCGTTTTTGAAATGGCCCGGTGGGAAATACCGGCTCCTGTCGAGGATACGCGGAGTCCTGCGTCCGGGTAAACGGCTGATTGAACCGTTTGCCGGTTCAGCTGCGGTTTCCCTTAATACGGATTACGACACATACCTGCTTGCAGACACCAACCCTGACCTTATTGGCCTGTACAGGCAGTTACTTGAAGAAGGAAGCGCCTTCATCAGCTATTGTCGCGGTTTTTTCGACGCCAGGAACAACACCGGGGAAACCTATTATGCGTACCGTGACGAATTCAATGAAACGCGCGATGCCAGAAGGAAATCGGCGCTGTTTCTCTACCTCAACAGGCACGGTTACAACGGCTTATGCCGCTACAACGCCAAAGGCGGGTTCAATACGCCGTTCGGCCGGTATGACAAGCCTTATTTCCCGGAAAAGGAAATGCTCGCCTTTATCCGGCGCGCCCCCAGCATCACCCTGCAGCAAGCCCCATTCGATGTGAGCATGGCAAGGGCGCGGCCCGGCGACGTGGTTTATTGCGACCCGCCGTATATTCCCTTGTCGGAAACTGCCCACTTTACCGACTATCACACAGGAGGTTTCACCTGGAAAGACCAGGTGCGGCTGGCGGACCTTGCCTGTGAGTTGGCCGCCAACCAGGTGCAGATCGTCGTTTCAAACCACGATACCAGACATATTCGCGATCTATATACCGGGAGAAAAGCAAAAATATCCTGCTTCAACGTCAGGAGAACTATCAGTCGTGACGGGAAGAACCGCGGGGAAGTCGGAGAACTGCTCGCCGTATTTAACCCGGATTTCTCATCAGGTCGCTAGCTCGGATAGACGGCAGGACATTGATAACCGGTGTTTGGCTTGATAGGCTATCCATCATTGTCCGTGAAATAATTCAAATCAATATGCAGACATTTCAGCGCAATCCAACCCCCTGAGCGCTTCATGACAACAACAGACACTGTCTTCTGGGCCGGAAAAACTTTCGACGACTTCCTGTTTCGCCCGCAAAAAGGGATGACGGGCTCCCGTCGCGATATCAGCCTGACCAC
>JAAXHV010000061.1 GCA_012270695.1 Gammaproteobacteria bacterium
GCAACCCCTGCCAGCGCCTGGGAGGTATCCCCGAAGTTATTCTCCCGCCCACTGGACGATTTCAACCGCATACTGGCCTTTGGTGAAACCCTGGCTCACCTTGAATACCTGCACAACCGGGGGGAATTGACAAAACAATTCCATAACGGGACCTGTTACTACGCGCAGGCAGGCAACTGACATGAGGGGGCGGATTTAAAATCCGTACTCAGAGAATCTGCAACGCCGCCAGGGGACGGATTAAAATCCGTCCCCGGAGGATTTGGAAAGCGCTTTCAGGTGCTCCTCGATACACAGCGGCAACATCGTCAGGTTATAGCCGCCTTCCAGCACTGAGACGATGCGTCCCCCGGCGTGCTTGTCTGCCATTTCCATTACCCTGGCTGTCATCCAGCAGTAAAACCCGGTGCTGAGGTTGATCTCTCCCAATGGATCGTCCCGATGGGCATCGAACCCGGCAGAGATGATGACGAATTGCGGTTTGAACTCATCTATTGCGGGCAGGATTTTTTCCATGAAGGCGGCTTCATAGTCCTTATCGCTGCTGCCGGCGCGCATGGGGCAGTTCAGGGTGGCGCCCCTGCCTTTGCCGATACCGGTTTCAGACCAGGCGCCGGTGCCGGGATAAAAGGGATACTGGTGGGTGCTTACGAACAGCACCGAGGGGTCTTCCTCAAACGTATGCTGTGTGCCGTTGCCGTGGTGTACGTCCCAATCCAGGATCAGCACCTTATCCAGACCGTGCCGGACCTGCAGGTAGCGCGCCAGGATGGCTACGTTATTGAGGATGCAAAAACCCATGGCCTGGTCATACTCGGCGTGGTGGCCGGGCGGGCGCACCAGGGCAAAGCCGTTGCTTATTTCCCGGTTAATTACGCCATCCGCCAGCGCGATAGCCGCCCCGGCCGCCTTGAGGGCAACGCCATAGGATGCTTCGCTGACCGAGACGTCCAAGCTGTCAAGAAAAGCGCGCCCGCCGGCGCAGGTCTGGCGGGCGCGGGCCAGGTACGCGGAAGAATGATTGGTCTCGATGACTGCCTGATCCACCGGCAACGCATCAATGTGTTTCAGTTCATCACCCAGGGGAAGGGCATTCAGGTGCTCCATCGTGGCACTGAGCCGTTCCGCACACTCCGGATGCCCGGCGCCGGTGTGGTGTGAGAGGAACGCTTCGTCAAATACGAATCCGGTAGCCATGGCATTTTTAATTCAAATGGGCAGTGAGAATATTATATACAAGATTTGAATTGTAGAGTTCTTTAAAGTGATTGAAGTTATGCCGAGGTTGGCAGACAATACACTTTCACTGCCGGAATAGCTCAGTCGGTAGAGCAACGCATTCGTAATGCGTAGGTCGGGAGTTCGAGTCTCCCTTCCGGCACCATTTATTATATTTATCAGTTCCGTTATCTTCCGGGCATCCAACCGGGATTATTCATCTATTTCCGCTGCCAGATAGGTAACGACTGCCCAGGCCGCGACGTTTTGCTTCAGTTGTTCAGGATCGATCTTGTCCAGGGTATCGTCTGCCGTATGGTGATAGTCAAAATAGTCGCTGCCCTCCTGCCGCAGTCGAAAGATACGCACCCCTTTTTCTTCCAGGGGGACGATATCGGGACCGCCGGAACTGGCAGCCTCCCCTTTTTCAATGCCCAGGGCTTCCAGCACGGGCATGGCGGTGTCCATCAACACAGGATTATCCGTATCGAACCGCCATATCGCGCCTGCGCCGAAATCGGATTCCGAGGCATAGATATGATTTCTCAGGGTGTCGGCATTGGCTGTTACATATTGCTTTGCGCCCCATAACCCGGCTTCCTCATTTCCGAAGAGTACCAGACGTATGCTGCTGCGCGGCTTGCGTGGCAACTCGCCAATCAGGTGTGCGGCGGCAGTGGTGATGGCCACGCCGGCGCCGTCATCCAGCGCGCCGGTTCCCAGATCCCAGGAATCCAGGTGAGCGCCGACCAGGACAAGTTTTTCAGGGGTCTCACGACCATTGACTTGGGCAATGACGTTCCAGGAATGCCCTGCTTCCCGGTAATCGATCTTGACATTCAGAGAGATCTTAACGGCCTCACTCCGTGCCATGATGCGCGCCAGTTGATCCGCGTCCGGTGCGGATAATGCGACAGCAGGCAAGGGTTCTTTTGCCAGGGTGGATACCCCCGTGTGGGGGAAGCGATGACTATCCGTGCCGATAGAACGGATCATCACGGCGATTGCTCCTTTTTCCTCGGCAATCAGACCTGCTTCATAGCGCACCTTGACGGAGTCGCTGTAGCCTGACCCTGTCCGGGTACGCTCCGTAAAGTGATTGATAAAAACGATTTTGTCCTTAACCTGTTCCAAGGGAGCATCCTGCAGGGCCTCCAGGCTTGCGAAGCCTGCGACATCCGCGGTGACTTCACCCTGGGTAGAACCGCTGTAGCCCAGAGCCGTGATATGCAACTTTTGTGGAAACGGGGATACGACTCCTGCGCTTTCATGATGGCGCGTCCAGACAGGAAATTCGATACGTTCCAACCATACCTTGTCGAATGAAAGGGTCTCCAGTTGTCGTTTTGCCCATTCGACTGCGCGGTGGTCCGCTTCAGTACCGGCCAGACGCGGACCCACCTCCGTTGTGAGGCCATCGACGATTTCCCAGGCCAGGTTGGATGCCATTCCAGCCTCTCGCAACTGCATTGCGGTGTGTTGTGCCGTATTGTTCTGTGCCTGTGCCAGACAGGTAAGAAGGCATAATACGATTAACAACAGGTGACTGTTTTTTATCAAAGCTTCAGTCCAACTCCAGGTGATCTGGCGAGATATCCGGGTCAGGTTGATTTCAGTAGAGAGAACAATTCGGCTCGGGTGCTGGGGTTGGTGCGGAAAATACCCAGCATAGCGGAAGTTTTCATCACGGAATTTTGTTTTTCCACCCCGCGCATCATCATGCAGAGATGTTGGGATTCAATGATGACTGCGACGTCTTCAACTTCCGTTACAGCATTCATGGCACGGGCGATGTCCATGGTAAGGTTCTCCTGGTTTTGCAGCCGGCGTGCGTACATATCGACGATTCGGGCGACCTTGGACAGGCCTATGACAAACTTGTCCGGGATGTAAGCTACGTGACATTTGCCCACGAACGGCAGCAAGTGGTGTTCGCACAGCGAGTACAGTTCAATATCCTGGACGGCGACCATCTCGCGGCTCTGCGTCGGGAAGCGCGCATCGTTGATGATTTCTTCCAGTGTCTGCGCATAGCCGCGGGTTAGAAAGCGCATTGCCCGGGCTGCGCGTTCGGGGGTGCCTTTCAATCCAGGCCGGTCAATATCCTCGATTTCTCTGATAATTTTTGCATACGCCTGTTCCATACGAATTATGTCCAGTGTTCAATAGAGGAGACTAAGTTTACCTGTTTTATCAGGTTTCTGCATTATCGCCGGAGTCGGCTCCATCGCCTGGGTCGACTATCGCGACGCCCTTGCAACTTGACGAGGCGGCTGCACTGTGAGTAGTATCGGACTTCTCCTGCTAACTGGGATGAATGCATTACCATAGGGGAAGCGCAGGAAATTTACCGGACCGCCCTCGACAACGATAACGAAGTTCCCATCCTGGATGTCAAGCAGACCGGGCAATTACGTGGGGGGACAGGATAATGATCGAGTTCAGGGGTTGCGGCATCGTACCCGGTGTGACGCGCGCGCTGGCCGTGGAAAGTGACCGGGATGTGCCAGCCGAGGCAGATGCGGTCGTCATCGGCGGCGGATTGCTCGGTTGTATCACTGCGCTGAACCTGGCGGAGAGAGGTGTTAGCGTTGTCCTGTGTGAGAAAGGCGCGGTCGCCGGCGAAGCCTCCGGGCGCGCCGCCGGTCTGGTCGAATATGAACTGCTCTCGCCCATCAAGATGGAACTCATCGCCTGTTCCATCGACCTTTGGCATGCTATGCCGGAACGGGTCAACGGGGATATCGGCTATTCCGGCCCGGGCCTTGTCAGCCTGTACAGGGAGGAAGAGCCTGCGGAATTTGCCTCGGCCTGGCTCAAGGACATGCGGGGGCAGCCGGGGGTGGATGCACACATGATAACGGAAAAGGAGATCAAAGCCCTTGACGCGGGGCTGGGCAGCGGTTGGCACGGCGCCCTGCACCAGGCTAATGGCGCGGCTATCGAACCGCGCCTGGCAGCGCCGGCCATTGCCCGGGCTGCACGCGCCAGGGGAGCCGTACTGTTGCAGTCATGCGCGGTGCGGAGTATCGAACGCCACGGCGGCGCGGTCGCCGGGGTCATCACGGAAAAGGGCAGTATCAAGACCGCCAACGCGGTCATCGCGGGCGGGGTCTGGTCTCCCATGCTGGCCGCGCACCTGGGCTTGGAACTGCCGCAGATGATGATTTTCGCGGAGCAGTGCAGTATCGAACCCGTTGCCGGTGGCCCGGCCATCTCGGGCATGACACCGGCCGGTTACTACCGGCGCGAACCCGACGGCGGTTACATGCTGGCCGCCGCAGCCGGACGCATTCCCCTGACGCTGTCCATCGTGAAGAATATCCGCAAGCTGATGGCTGCGTCCACGGACGTGGACCAGGACATGCGGCCGGCGCTGAACCTGCGCACGTTTTTCTGGGACATCCGGGCCAATCGGAAAAGGCCGGCGGACCGGGTTTCCGTATTCGAGGAAAACCGCATCCTGCAACCGGAGCCTATCCCCGGGATTACCGATGAAGCTGTTGCGGGTATGGGCCAGTACATCCCTGCCTTTGCCGGCTGCAAGGTACGCGAGGTGTATACCGGGTCACTGATGTCCACTATCGACAACCTGGGGGTGATCTCGCCGGTAGGCAGCATACCCGGACTTTACATCGGCGCCGGTATGTTATACGGCCTGACCATGAGTGCCGCCGCGGGCGAAGCGCTGGCGGACATGGTTACCGGCGAGAAGCCGAAATTTGATATCACGCCGTACCGTTATGAACGCTTCGTGGACGGTTCGGAGTTTGTGTTTCATCCCTGACTAATGTCTGCGTAGGCCTGCTTCATATTTATTACGTCCCGGTTCTTGTACAAGGGACGTAAGTTTACCTGTGAGGGGATCGCAGACGCTGGTAGAGCAGCAGCTACGTGTAATGCGGGGAGCAGTAATGCCAAGAAAAATTGCCATTATCGGTGCAGGAGTTTCGGGTCTTGGGGTAGCCTGGGCGCTGCATCGGCATCCCGACCAATTCGATTTCCGACTGTTCGAAGCCCAGCCTCAGATAGGCGGCAACGCCATTACGGCGGACATGCCGCAAGACGATGGCTCCTCAATTCCGTTCGATATTTCCGTCACTGCATGCATTCCCTCGGTATATCATCATATTCTTCTGTTTATGCGGCAATACGGTATCGAACTCGTCGATACCAGGTTCAGCTACAGCGTGAAATATCGCGGCGGCGTCTATGCTCACGATTTCGACTCCGACATCAGGAGACAGTTGCAACCGGAAATCGAGAAATTCCAGAAGCTCCTCAGACGTCTGAAATGGTTTGGCCGTCTCAACAACTCCAGGTCCCGATTGATCAATGCTCTCAACCCGTTCAATTACGTCAGCATGGGTATGGTTCTCAACTTCGGCAGCTTCTCCGGAGATTTCAGGTACAAGATACTGAAACCCATGTTCGTCAACTTCCTGATGGCGAC
>JAAXHV010000062.1 GCA_012270695.1 Gammaproteobacteria bacterium
CCGCTTTCTAAAGCGGGATTAGGGATCTTGTTGGGTATTGAACTTAAAGGCTGGTATTTGCTGGCGAAGGAAGCTGAGCCCAGCCTGAGGTTCCAAACTACTGCTGCCGCCTGCGCTATACAGGACCTGATTGTTGTGGTTCCATGGGCTTTGGGGAACGTCATCAGTGGTTCTCCGATTCTCTTTGAACCATATATTGAATCAGCAAATTTTGCTGCAATCTATCGCAACCATCATTGGCAACATGTACGAAAAACCAAACAGCAACCAGACATTGAGTATCCGGATGGAGTTGGTCCGTATCCCAGTAAGTCCGACCAAATTCTTGATAAGCCAGCTTCGGACAGCGGAGGTAACTTCGGTCGATTAGCGCGCACAGGTATTATGGACATGTATATAAAACGGCTTGATGACGTACAACTTTGTGGTATCAAGACGGTTTATTGGCGAGAATTTTTGAAAATATTCCAAGAAGGTACGACTGATGCTCAAGCGCGTATTGCCCTGAACCGGTTAAAGGAGCGGGTCCAACAAGCAACAGATATTTCTTCTCTGAAGGTTCAATCAGCGCTCGTAATAATAAGGGAGCTTGAAAGCTTACTTGGTTAAACATAACGGCTGTAGTTAATAGCCAATGGTGCTTGACAACGATGAACAAAAGTCAAGGATCATAGATATTGTTTCGATCAAACGCTTAGGCACCCCCGAAGATAATGGCCTTGTGGTCAAATTCTTACGCGAGGAAGACAGCAGTTTTGTCGCCAGTCAGACTTAATACGTCTGCAACGGTACCAACCAATACTCATTGGTTTTATGAGCGCACTCTCAGCTTTCTATAGATTCCTTCCCTGTATTTATTCCACCATTTGGCGAACAGTTTTTTCAAAGCACAGAAGTTTAGGCGGACCCAGTATATTTTGGGTTCTATTTTTAATAATGATTCTTTGAACGCCTCCCGCTCTTCGGGGGGAAGCACCCTCTTGTCAAAGACTGACTTCGCTTTATCAGTCATGCTATATGCCAATTCAGGAAAAACTATTCCTTGTCCATGTATCTTCAGGTATCCACGTTTCTTCATGAAATAGACAGTATCTTCAATATCAGATTTTGAAAATTTCAATATTAAAGATGCTTTAAGCTTTTCAACTATATATCCGTTTTTAATTTCGTTGTGTGTGGTCATACCCACGATCCTAACTTCCCAACTAGCAGTATGTCCCTGCATCAACAGCAGAATTTCCCACAAAATATCTTCATTCAGCATACAAATTCTACTCTCTCATTGAGCATGACCAGTCAATAGGCATTATATCAAGAAAGATAGTGGAAAGTGGCTTTGATGGTAGCCCACAACTGAAGCAACCGAGAAATGCAACCAGTGTTTCCACAGTCATACGGACAAGGTTTCCTCGCCTAGTATATCCACAATCTATCTCCTTTCAACGCACAATTGGGGGGGGTTACACCGGTACTGATAGTTGCGGTCTAACAGTCAGGAAGCAGACGACAGGCGCAGGTTTGGGGCGCCTTGCGCCTGGTGGGAGCATCATCACGCCAGCGGGTCAAAACATCGACGAACAGGTTGGGATGTGCTGCCAGGTTCATACACCAACAAGCGTGTCCGAGTTGTTGCGCTAATAATATATTTATATTATTATATATAAAAAGGTCGAAATTTTAGTATGGTGAGAAATCCGAGCTAATGTCGCGCTGGTCAGTGCGGGCGCGGTGCCAAGTCCAACAGACTGCTAGCATTGTGAGTTGAAACGTGATAATTTTCTTGACGCGGGAAAGCTAATTCCACTATTCTCCGCGTTACATTTCAATAACAGAAGAGGGAACAGACAATGAGTGCTGTTGATAAACCACAGGGCGATTACGGAGAACGACTGGCCAGGATAGAAGCTACCCTGGCACACATGGCAACTTCAGAGGAACTGCAAAAGGTCATTACTGAAGTAAGTATCCTGAAGTGGTTACTGGGTACCGTTGCCGCGGCAGTCTTGTACGCGGCGGCAAAATATATCGTAAGTTAAATTCCGATAATCCGTTTGGGTGGTTACCCTGACGGGAAGCTCTCGTGAAAATCAGATTACTTGCGTTTGCCGGTCTTGCCAGTAGGGTGCGCGCAGCCTGACCTTGTCGACCTTGCCGGTTGCCAGGCGCGGTAGTTTTTCCACGAAGTGGATTTTTTTCGGTTTCTTATAGCTGGCGATTAATGTCCGGCAATGTTCCGTCAACTCGGCCTCTGAACATTCACCGGACAAGACTACAAAAGCGCAAACAGCCTCACCCCAGCGATCGTCAGGGATACCGATCACGGCGCAGTGCCTGACTGCCTGGTGCTGTTCCAGCGCGATTTCGACTTCCCGTGGGTAGATATTCTCTCCGCCAGAGATGATCATGTCTTTCTTGCGGTCAACGATAAACAGGAACCCCTGCTCATCCAGGTAACCTACATCTCCCATGTTCTGCCAGCCGTCCCTTATGGCTTCCGCGGTCGCTTGCGGGTCGTTCCAGTATTCCAGCATGGTATCGGGATGACGCACGACAACCTCTCCCGCCTCGCCGGTAGCGGCAACAGTCCCGTCGGACTTGACGATCTTAATCTCCACCCCGGTACAGACCTGGCCGGCGGATAACAAGCGGCGTTGTTGCTCACCAGTCCCGTCCGGCTGGTGCTGGTTCTTGCTCAGGTTCGATACGGAACCGCCCTCGGTGGAACCATATTGCTGGATAAAGACCGGGCCGAACACGGCCAGGGCCTTCCTCAATAACGTTTCCCTTATCGGCGCAGTGGAATAGAAAATGGTCTTCACCTGAGCCGGGTTGTGACTTTCTGCATATTCATCTGCGAGCAGCATTTCGATCATGGTTGGAACCAGTTGCAGGGTGGTAATCCTTTGCGTTTGCAGGGTGTCCCAGACGACCGCCGGGTTAAACTCCCGTTGTATATAAATGGCCGCGCCGCGCAGGTGGTGGGCCAGTTGCAGGAATTTAGCACCCACGTGGAACAGGGGTTGCACCAGTAAAAAACGGTCATTGCCGGTAATCTCTGCCGCGGAACTGATGCCTCGAGCTACTCCGTACTGCGCGCCCTGGCTGAGCACCGCACCTTTGGGCTTACCTGTCGTCCCGCTGGTATGTACGATATAAACCGGATCATCCGCTGACGCCAGTGGTGCAGGTGGCCCGGCTTCCCCATTATCGACAAAATCATTATAAGGAACAGCCCATTCCGGCAATTCCCCCCCGTCTATCTGTACATGCGGGGTATGGACAGTCCCTACAGCGCCAGATATGCATGAAGCTGGCGCCCCATGTATCTGTATATGCGGGGTATGGCCAGCCCTCATCTCATCAATAACAGGCAGAAATTCTGCGCTGTAGAACATCACGGAGGGTGTGGTATTGCCGACTATATAGTTGATTTCGGACGCCGTCAGGCGGTAGTTGACCGGCGCTGCAATAAACCCGCCCAACTCGCAGGCGCCGTAGATTTCGAGGTACTCAGCGCAGTTACGGGACAGAACTGCAATCCGGTCGCGGCGTCGGCAACCGACTCGCTGCAGCGCATTGACCAACCGGCGGACTCGATTTGCATGTTGCAGGAAGGTATATTTCCTGCCCTGGTCGATAATAGCCGGATGCTCCGGTATGCATTCGGCGTTATCGGTAATGATGTTTGCTACGATTTTCTTCATACCCTCATGTTGGGGGAGGACTGTAAAACAGGTGCAAACCCAGGTAGAAAACCGCAAACAACGTCAATGCCCAGACACAAGTCATACTGTAACGGGTCAGGCCCGGAGCGGGTCTCATCGCTGCCGGCACGTCCTCCGAATGCATGGACCGGTGAATCAACCAGGCCAATACAGGCGCGGAGAGAAACGCCAGGGTTGTCGCGATATCGATCAGGGTTTTAAAGGACTGGATAAAAAACAGCATGATGGACAGGGAAATCAGGATCATCATCAGGATTGCGGCAAGGTAGATTCTGAACCGGAGTTTTTCCGATAATTCCTCGTCGCGAAAACAGTCTATGAGGGCGCAGACGGTACGCGGGTAGCCGTCATGAATCACCAGCACTGTTGACAGCATGACCGCGAACGCAGCCACGGCAATGAGCGGCTTGGCCCACTGACCCAGGAGCGAAGTATAGATGCTGATAAGCTGGGCCGAAAACTCGGCCGCAATTGATGAGAACTGCTGGCCGGACCCGTGCATCACCGCAGCCCCAAGCATGAGGAAACAGACCGCCGTCAACAGCGTAGAAAAATATCCGATATGGTAATCCAGTTTTACCTCCGCTCTTGACAGCTTCGCCTGTTTATCCTTTTCCAGGATCCATAACGACTGCCAGATACAGGTTTCAAAAGGCGCCGGCATAAAGCCTATCAAGGCAGCCAGGAACAGCAGTGACGACCTGTTCAAAACATCCGGGGTGAAGACGTCGGTTTGCTTCCATTCGATCAAGGATACGGATAGTACCGTTGCCGTAATGGTTGAGATAAACAGCACAACGAGCAATATCTTGACTATGCCGTCCATCCACCGATACTGACCGGCCACCAGACAGGCGCCGGAAAAAATGCAAAGACAGGCAGCGACGAAAGCAACCGGCAGGTCCAGGTCGAAACTGATTACTGCCAGCCCGGACGTGACCAGCAGGACTGCCGCAAACCCGGTAAACATGACGCAGAATATAACAACGGCGCACAACAGGATTGCCCAGGTTCCCTGTCTGCGGAACCCGGTCAGCAAATGTTGTCCGGTCGCGTGAGCGTACTCATGCCCGAAGCGGAAAGTAGGGTATTTCATGACAAAAGCCAGCAGGATGAACAGCAATAAATCCATCCCGTACATTGCGCCGGCGCGGGTGGCCTGCACCAGGTGTGACACGCCGATGGAAGCCGCAGCCATCAACAACCCGGGGCCAAGAATAGCGAACAGCCTGCGTTTCAGTTTCATCTTTCGCGGAGAAGATATTCTCTTATCTCATCTGCGACGAGTGCAGGTTGCTCGTAGAGCAGGAAATGCCCACCAGCTAAAACACAGCACTCCGCGCTGGGAATCATCTTCAGCATTTGCTCGAAGCCGACGCCGCTGGCGCTGGGGTTTACCGGGTTCATTATATCCTCGTCAGCGCCGATCAATAATGTCTCTGCTTTTATTCCTGGTAAGGCATTGCTTAAATCCACCCCTTGCGAGGTGCCTTTGACATCTTTACCAAAGCCCTCGAGCGAGCCGGGTTGAAATGAGCGTTCGAACGCTGCCATCACTTGATTTGTATCATCACGATCCCAAAATGCTCTCGAAAAACCCTGTAGCATGACCAGTTCCAGAAACGCTTCGGCACCGCCGTTGCGGGCGGCTGTTATCCAGGTCTGGCGCATGATAAGTGCCGCGCGATCGAGGCGCGCGATCGCCAGTGAAATAATCAGGCGCTGAATCAGCGCCGGGTATTCAGCGGCAAGCGCCATGGCGATTCGTCCACCCATGGATGTGCCATGGACATGGATTGGACCGCAATCAAGCGCTTTTATCAGCGCTGCGGTGTCTGCCGCGTAACTACCCGGGTCGCGGGCATGTTGCACCGGCGAACTATCCCCGTAGCCTGGCAGGTCGATATCGAAAACTTCGAAATCCGTTGCCAGCAACGGGGTCAGCAGGTCGAAGTTCCGGTGTCCGGTTCCGACGCCGTGAACTTGAAGCAGCCTCGGCCCACTACCCGCAACCCTTATGGCGATGGTCCCGCGAGAAGTTTCCAGCAAACGCTGTTCCCCGACCGTAGTGACGCCTGCTTCACTCATACAGGTGAGAGCTCGATATCCCGTAAAATTGAATCGGATTCGCAGGCAACCTCCGTCTCCAGCAGTGTGCCGCAACCGGGGCAGACAAACTGACGAAGCTCGATTTTTTCATCGACATAAAGACCAGGGTCATTCATCATGGACCCACCTGCAGATAGCGGGTGCCGGCGCTGTACCACTGCGTCCTTATAGTTTTCAGTGATACTGCAGATGGCGGTATCGCACATTCGACAACGCATCTCGAAGTCATTGTCTCCTTTCGCTGCTGCAACCGGCCTCAAAATGAGATACTCGGAGACCCTGTCCCCATCGCTTTCCCGTATGGCCCTGGGCGGCGGTCTGCCGATCCGTTCGGTGCGCATTTGTAAACGGCGGGCATCTGTCTGCGCGGCATCCACTTTGCTGTCGTTATCGACCACGACGCCGTACATTTCAACTGCCGCCTCACGACTGACGTAGCCTAACTCGATATCTTCCTGCACCCGTTCCGGTTCTCGAAGAAGTGGGTCGCCATAACCGCCTCCGGCGCTGAGCCGAAACTCATGAACGTCCGTTGGGCCTTGACGCAGGTTATTCATCTTCGGTTGCACGACCGTCAAGTCTCCATCCAGACTCTCCAAAGAATCGGGAATGACACCGTTCGCAAAGAAGTCGTGCACATTGCTGTTGCGTTTTTCGACGATAAGGTTCGCGGCGCCGGGGTAACCCCCGAACAGGCCGCCCGAGGTGGGTAGCGCGAAGCCACACGCCGCCACATCGTGCCTGATCT
Organism: Gammaproteobacteria bacterium; assembly: GCA_012270695.1. Taxonomy (GTDB): domain Bacteria; phylum Pseudomonadota; class Gammaproteobacteria; order Eutrophobiales; family Eutrophobiaceae; genus JAAXHV01. Next base: position 6,583 of record JAAXHV010000062.1, read on the forward strand.
CGTCAGCACCGTGGGTAATCTGCGCCGCCACAGGTCCGACGCCCCGTGCCCACCGACCCGCACCGCCGGAGTCCTGCAGCTCGCTTCGATAAAGGAACAGGATTGGACGATCTTGTTCTTCGGTTTCAGCGTCGGGCATCCGCGTGCCGTAAGACCAGAGAGTTCCGCCAGTGGGAATGCCGTCATTAAGCGCGAAGCCACCCAAAGCGCCGGCGGGGATCTCCATGTGTAACCCGCCCCATACTTCTCCTCGCTGATTGATGCCCGACATACCGCTGATCGGCGCGTTACTGGACCCGCCCGAGGCGCATATACTTGCCCGTTGGCTCTCATCACGGATCATCATCTTGCCGAGAACCTGTGCCGCCAGTGAGACTGTCAGCATGATGACGAAGTTGGTACTGTTGGCTACCGCGCCAGGAAACTCTGCCGTGCACAGGGAACCAGGTGGCGCATCGAAGCGAATGCGGCGCAGCGGTCCGCCCAAGGCACACTGCAGATCGTACAGCATGGCGTTCGTTACTGCGTTGATTACACCCGCACGCCAGCCGGCAAAGCTGGAGTTCAAACAGCCGATCTGTTCGTGGGTGCCTGCGGTTTCAAACACCAGGTTCGATCCCGTCTTGCGCATCGTCAGGACCAGTGGGTAAATGCCACGATCGCCAGGCAGCGCCTGTTCCAGATAACCTCTGGCCCGCCAGGTACCATCAGGAAGTTTCGACAAGCGGTTGGCAAATGTCTTCTCGGCATGATCGATAATCCGCCGCATGACAGCTTTGACGATGCCGGCGCCGTAACGGTCGACCAACTCCAGGATCCGTTTCTGCGCCACCAGGTTACCCGACACGGCAGCCCGCAGATCGAGGCCGAGCAAGCCGGGCAGACGGGATTGTCGGAGATACATTTCTTCTAGATCCTCGCGCAGACGACCTTGTTCGACAATCCGAACAGGCGATATACGCACCGGTTCATGGAAGGAATCTCGCGCTTCCGGGCTCATCCCCCCTGGCGTCACACCGCCGACGTCATTCTGGTGCATGGTGTTCACGGTCCAACAGAAAATCCTGCCGTCTACGAAAACAGGAGAAATCAGGGTCACATCCATCTGGTGGGTTGCGCCTATCCAAGGGTCATTGGTGAGAAACATATCGCCTTCCCGGATCCCGGGATTCCCGGCCAGATTCTCCATCACCCACCTGGTGGCCAGGTCGGCGGCCGAGGTAATAATCTGAACGTAAGGTCCGGCAAATACGTATTCGGCATCTTCGGTAAGGATACAAGGATTGAGATCGCGTCCATGGGCGACAATCAATGACCCCGAAGTCCGAATGAGCGTCGTGCCGTGTTCGATGTTGGTGTTCCACAAATTATTTTTGATGACTTCAAAAGTGACCGGGTCGATCACCTCCGCGGTCTCAGTATGAAGCTCCAACTGAATAACTGGTGGGCTGTAGTCCTGAACTGTCGTTTCTGAGACGGAGGCCATTTCGTTTACCTGTGTTTTATGGATGCGGATGGATCAAACGTGGATGTCTAAATCGCCGGACGGAGTTACTTCCAGTGATTGCCCCGGGTGCACCGGAATCGTCGTAACGCCAAGTTCGAGGACTGCCGGACCGGTGATTTGTTGTCCCGTCACCAGCCCTTGCCCGAGGAACACCGGCGTCTCTTCGAAGCCGCGCTCAACGTCCCAGCATACGGCACGCATGGAGCTATGGGAAAGTTCCGGTCCGGCGTCGCGGTTGCCAGGCGGGCGCAATTTTTGTCCGGTTTTTGTTCCCGGTGCCACAGCCTGTACTCGCACGGCAGTGAGTTGCACGCCCGCCTCTCGATAGGCGGTGCCTGCCCCGAAGATGCGTTCATAGATTTCATCGAAGCTCGATAGAAACCTTTCTATTGCCTCCGAATCCAGTTCAGCTTCAAGGGGCACTTCCAACACGTGGGCTTGCATCCCATACTTGAGGTCGGCGAAACGCTGTAGCGTGACGCTGGATTTTGCCGCGCCGAATGCCACAAGGCGCTTTGTTGCCTGTTGTTCAAGCGCCTGCAGTTCGGTCTCGAACTCATCTGCCGGCACCGGCAGGTTCCTCATCAATGAGCGCTCGACCACGACGGAGAGATCAGCTGTGGCAGCGCCATAAGCAGACCATACCGCTGCCAGGCTGCCGCGCGGGATCACCACGCGAGAAACACCCAACTCGCGGGCAAATGCCGGGGCATGCAGAGGCCCCGCGCCACCGTAAGCGCAAACCACAAAGTCGCGCGGGTCGTATCCGCGACCTATGGTCACTTGACGCACCAGGCCTGCCATCTGCGAATCGACGATTCTGATAGCGCCGTGTGCGGCTTCTACTACGCCCATGCCGAGTCTCGAGGCGACTTCCGTTTCCAGTGCGGCATGGGCGCGTTCTGCTTCCAGTTTCATCTTGCCGCCCAGGAAGCGTTCGGGATCGAGAAATCCGGTGACAACATTGCAGTCGGTGACCGTGGGTTGAGTGCCACCCTTCCCGTAGCAGGCGGGGCCCGGCTCGGCGCCGGCGCTCTTCGGCCCGACGCGCAGCGATGTGCCGAGTTCGTCGACCCAGACAATACTGCCCCCGCCGCTGCCGATGGATTGGAGTTCTATAGTGGGAACGGAATATTCATATTGATGAACAACGCTGATATTTGAACGCAGGGGGCTGCCTTCAACAATCAACGACACGTCGAACGTCGTGCCGCCCATGTCGATGGCGATGACGTTATCAGCCAACGCGGCGCTCGCCATTGTCCCGGCCACGGGTCCGGAACCAAGCAGCCGCACCGGATTGCGCCCGGCCTCTTCGGAGGATACGGAGCCGCCGGTGCTTTGCAGCACACTCACCGGGCTTCGATATTTTGAGGTCGTTTCCTGCTCAAGCCTGGTGAAGTAATCCTGGACAGTGGGGCCAACGTATGAATTGATCACGGTGGCAACAGTGCGGGCGTATTCACCTGTCCGCGGTGCAATCTCGCAGGAGATGGAAATGTAGGCGCCCGGGCATTCTTCTTCAACGATCTCACGCAACCTTCGTTCGTGGGTTTCGTTGACAAATGACCAGAGCAGGCAGATAGCGAACGCTGAAGCGCCTGCAGAACTGAGTCGGCGTATGACCTCTCTGGCTCTTTCCTCGTTGAGTTTGACAACGATGGCGCCGGCGCAATCAATGCGTTCATCGATCTCACCTATCATCTGCTTGGAGACCAGCGCTGCCGGTTTCTTCAACAGGTGGATATTGGTGATCTGATCCTCCGGTAGTCCGGCGATATAGCCGCGACCCTGCATGATGTGGATGGTGTCTCTGAATCCCCGCGTGGTCAGCAGCGCTAACGGCGCCCCCGCACGTTGCACAACGAGATTTGTGGCAATCGTCGTACCGTGAACGATGCGTTCAATTGCCAGGTCGGGATGCCCATCGAGAGCGGCTTCGGCGAGGGTGGCGTCGATGCCGTTTAAGAAACAGTCTACCAGGTTAGCGGGTGTGGTCGGAACCTTGGCGCTCCACATCCTGCCATACTCGTCCGCGGCAACGACATCGGTGAACGTGCCGCCGATATCAACACCGAGTTCTATAGCCATGGTTGCGCCGCCACGTTATATGGCAAAGGTAATTAACCCACTGCCTCCTTGATATACCCCGGGGCGCAACACCTGTCCTTTCTTCTTTCATTATCCAGGCGTATTGAACGCAGAAACCAATGCAGCGGTATCGATAAACTCTTCAAATGCCACGATTTTTCCATCAGCGAGCTTATACATGTGTATCCAGTTGGATTTATATTCCCGCCCCGTATTTTTTACCCTCATGTGCTCATAACCTACGACGATGACACTGTCATCGCCGTCCATATATGATTTGATGTTTTGTTCCACTACGTCAATCTGCTCAAAAACAATTTCAAAAAAACGGCTGACTCCGGCTTTTCCTTCGAATTTCCCCGCAAATGGTATCTGCTCAGGATCGCCGGGATGCATCCAGACGATCGTCTCGCTCATATCCTTCAGAACCGCCTCCATGTCACCTGCAGCAAAGCCGGCATATATATTTTTTACAATTTGGAGATTAGCGCTCTGTTTTGTTTCGATAACATCTTCATCATTCGACAGTACAGGCGGACTGATTGAAACAGATAAAGCAATTAACAGAATGGGTAATGCATTGCATTTAATCATCGTGGTATTTTCGTTTGGAAACTTTTGCCCGCAACCCGGTCGGAATATATCGGTAAATGACAAATAATAATACATCTGACATCATTATACAGGCAGACTTTGCAATAATTAACAACCCTGTCATGAGTCAGAAGCCCAAGCGATTTATTTCTGTTTCTTCAGCAGAGGAAGCGCTGGCGAAGTTGAATGCCTATGGTGAGGAATTGCAAATTCTTGCCGGAGGAACGGACCTGATGGTCCAGCTGCAGCAATCCCGGCAACGGGCACAGGCGTTGTTACATATCGAAAACATTCCGGGTTTGCAGAAAATAGCCTGCAACGGCGAAACAATAATCGGCGCACTCTGTACTCACCGTCAGATCGTAGAATCTGCCTTGCTGGATAATTACCGGTCACTGCGCCAGGCCGCGGCTCAAGTCGGGGGTTGGCAGACACAGATGGTGGGCACAATTGGCGGTAATATCTGCAATGCATCGCCGGCTGCCGATACCCTGCCTCCCTTGCTCGTGCACGATGCCAGGATAATCCTTGCCAGTCAGGCCCGGGGTTCACGGGTGGTTGAACTGGAAAAATTTTTGCTGGGTCGCCGGCAAACAGACAGAGGTCATGATGAATTAGTATCAGGAATCATACTCTCCCAACCGCCACAGAGGAGTCGTGACATCTACATAAAAGTCGGCAGGCGCTCAGCCATGGAAATAGCCATCGTCGGCCTGGCTGCCTGTGTGACGCTGGACCGGGAGGGTAAACTGGTTGAAGATGTGCGCCTTGCAATAGGCTCCGTTGGTCCCGTGCCGAAACGTCTGTATGAGATAGAAAGTTTCATAATAGGACAGGAGATAAGCGAGGCCTTGCTGGATGAAGCAGGGGACATATTACTCAGGCATATCGAACCCATCGATGATGTCAGGGCTTCGCGAAAATACCGCTCGGCGGTTGCGCCTCGAATTTTGCGGCAGGCGATAACCTGCTGCGCACAAAATGTGTCGGGCCAGCCATGGGGTTAACATTCAAAGTCAACGGACGCACGGAACACCTGGACCTGGAAGGTCATGAAACCCTTCTCGAGGTCCTCAGGGACAACCTGAGTTTGACAGGGACCAAGGAAGGTTGCCTGGAGGGCGAATGCGGCGCCTGTACCGTACTGGTCAATAGCCGAGCCGTTGACTCCTGTATTTATGCGGCCATGGCGGCACATGATGCGGAAATTGAAACCGTCGAGGGATTGGCGAAAAACGGCAACCTGAATTCCTTACAAACTGCTTTCGCCGAATCAGGCGGCGTACAATGCGGCTTTTGTACGCCTGGTTTGCTGATAATGCTGACGGCGCTGTTAAACAAATACCCGCATCCGAACCGGGAGCAGGTTCGTGATGCGCTATCAGGCAATATTTGCCGGTGCACAGGGTATTCACAAATTGAAGAAGCTGTCGAAACATACATAGCCCGCATTTCTCAGGTGATGCGATGACAAATCGTCAGGATAAATGCGGGATAGAGCAGGGAACGATCAAATGAGTCTATTGGGTGAAAGCCTGGTTCGCACCGATGCCATGGGCAAACTTACCGGTGAAGCCAGGTATACGGTTGATTATGAGGGCAAAGACCTGCTCCATGGTTCCCTGCTGCGATCGCCAGTGCCCGCCGGTCGGATTAAAGCCCTTGATACCACCCTGGCTGAGTCACTACCCGGGGTGAGGTGCGTGGTAACGGCAATGGACGTGCCTGATACGCGGGCCGGCTGGGTCCTGCGTGAACAGGCCCTGTTTGCCAGGGAGCAGGTACGATATGAAGGCGAACCCATCGCGGGAGTCGTCGCTGATACACCGGAACGGGCAGAAGCGGCTGTTGCTGCAATAGAACTGGATATGGCAGAAACGGAAGCGGTGGGTGACATGGAAACCGCGCTGGCGGAAAATGCGCCCCTGGTGCATCCGGAATGGCAATCCTATCAACCTGCCAGTGGCGAGGACTACCCGCGCTATGGAAATATCGCGTCCGAACTGGTGGCGGACAGCGATGCTGTCGACGTTGCATTCGAAAACGCTGATCTCATCGTAGAAGATGAATTTACCAGTAATCGCCAGTATCAGGCCTATATTGAACCCAAGAGCGCCGTTGGAATTTACCGGGACGGCCGCTATATCATTCACACAGGCCATCAATATCCCTTTAATGTCAGGGACCGCGTCGCGCAATATCTTGATATACGCCCTTCGCAAGTTCGTGTTATCGGGCATGCCATTGGCGGGGGTTTCGGCGCAAAGCTGGATACGGGGCTGGAACCCTACGCAGCAATTCTGTCAAAGCTTGCGGGGGGGCGACCGGTAAAACTGGTTAACAATCGCTCGGAGGATATGTTGACCTGCCCCAGTCGTGAAAATGCCATCATAAAAATACGCTCTGCGCTGGACAGACGGGGAAACCTGCTTGGGCGTGAGCTTATCTGCCACATGGATAACGGCGCGTATTCCGGTGAAATGGCATTTATGCCAAGTGTTATCTTCCACCTCGCCGGATCCGTCTACAAGGTTGGCAACATTCGCGTCATTGCACGTCTGGTCTACACGAACACCGCGCCAACGGGCGCCATGCGCGGAGTCTCTGGTGTCTATTTCTGCGCCATGCAGGAACGACACATGGATCATATTGCCGATAAGCTGGGGGTTGATCGCCGCGAGTACCGTCTCAATAACCTGGTTAAGAGTGGCGACGCCTTGTTGAACGGACAGGTACTCAATGATGCTGATTTATTGCGGAAAGGATTTGAAAAAATGGAAGAAACCGCGCCTTGGTCGCAACTGAACAAAAACAAAAAAACCTGGCATGGTATCGGTATCGGCGCGGGCACCTGGATAACCAACTCCATGCCGGGTTCTGTGCAGTTGAAACTCAATGAAGACGGTTCGGTAACAGTAGTCACTGCTGCCAACGACAATGGCTCAGGCGCCGTATCCATGGGTGTCACACAAATAGTTGCCGAGCACTTTGGGCTATCCGCCGACGATATTATTGTAACCATGCCGGATACCGATGTTGCCGGGTATGACGGCGGTTCACAGGGGAGCCGCACAACACATATCGTCGGACGCGCTGCGGGTATTGCGGCAGACGAACTGAAACGAATGATTTACGATGTGGCATCCGGCCTGCTGGAAGCCAACAGGGATGATCTCGAAATGATTAATGGGAAGGTCGGTGTTGTCGGCTATCCGGATTCCCGCATACCCCTGGAAAATATTGCCATGGCTGCGACGTGGAGCCGCGGTCCGTTATCCGCAAGCGGGAGTTATACAACAGAGCCCGTTCCATACAATCCCGGTTGCGCCAGCGGCATGCTGTTTCCTTACTTCCCGACACCCACATACCACGTTCATCTCGCTGAAGTCGAGGTGAATCCGGTAACCGGAAATGTACGCGTTGTACGCTATATTGTCGTCCAGGAAGTCGGGCGCGTCATCAACCCGACAGGTGTCAGGGGACAGATACAAGGCGCGGTGGCACAAGGGATAGGACATGCGTTGTATGAAAGCTTACGCATCAGGGACTCCCGCTACCTGGAAAGATCCCTGGAAGCTTACCGGCTGCCCCTTGCGGTGGATATACCGGAAGTGGAAGTTATTACCATGGAACACCCTCATCCTCTCGGCCCTTTTGGCGCAAAAGGTGTGGGAGAGCCGGCAATAATACTGGCTCCTGCCACCATCGCCTGTGCAGTGAGCGATGCGATTGGCAAACCGTTCAACAGGATACCAATCACTCCGGAAGATGTGCTCGAAGCTATTATCGAGAAAGAAAAACAGCGTTGATGTTTCCGCCATTACTATTTCGATGTATAACGGGGGATAAAGGGGTTTTTGACCTCTTGGCCTCTCCCTAAACTGTTTGTGAAACAAAACTGGTTATAACTAAAAGTATACGGTTTCCCTGGTTCCTGCGACAGGGCAAGATCATATTTTTTGTCATAAGGAAGATATTTTTATGCTAAAAAGCTTATATAACCAAAGGAGGAGGATACCTCGATCAATGAGTCCGACAAACTACTACCATTATAAAAATTGGTAGTTCGATCTATCTTAACCCGGTAAAGAGGAGAGCGTTATGTCTTTTACAGAAGAGAAGCAAGGCCAGGACGCGCCGGCGAGTCCTGAGACCCAATATCGTATTGTGCCGGCCCCTGATGGTTTGTTTGGTCCGGGAAATGACACTTTCAAGGGGGCGCTTAACAGCAAGTTTGATGAAGATTGGATACTTATCAGAATGTTACACCCAGAAGAGCACACGATCACCCTGACAGGCACCCCGGGCGGTGTGGTTGATCCCATCCTGAAGCTGTATGATTTGACGGGAAGCATCATTGCCGAGAACGACGATATAGACGTCGAGAATGGCAACCTTAATTCAGAGTTGACTGTCTCCCCGCGCGAGACTAGCACATACTACATCAGCGTCAGTGCCTTTACAGGCAATCCGTCACAGGACAACGAGGGCGCTTACACGATCACAGTCAAGCAGAGTAGTGTAACTGTTGCTACTGATAACTCCGAAATACTAACCGGCACGGAAGAGAAAGATGTAATCTTTGGCCTTGGTGGTGATGACGTAATAGATGGTCGCGACGGCAATGATAAGCTCGATGGCGGTGACGGTGATGATAGACTGTACGGCGGTGAGCTTTATGATAAGTTGTACGGCGGGTACGGTGATGACTGGTTGTATGGTGACGATGGCGCCGACACGCTGGAAGGTGGCCCAGGCGCCGACACACTTATCGGCGGTAAGAATGGCTTTGAAGGAGCAGGTGATATCGCGTCCTATACCTCGTCCACGTCCGGCGTTATAGTTGCGTCTTCATGATATAACTGCCAGACACGGCGATGCCGAAGGGGATAGCTTTGGCAAGACGGAAGAGCACACGTATATAAATAAAGATGGCGAGGAGGTGGTGGAGATAGTCCCCGATATTGAAAATATCATCGGCTCTGCTCATGACGACGTCCTGGCGGGAGATACCAGAGAGAACATGCTCTATGGTGGTGACGGTGACGATAAACTATACGGTGGGCCGCGGGGTGACGAGAACAACAAGGACTACCTAGACGGCGGGGCGGGCAATGACAAGCTGTTCGGCGGCATAGGTAACGACAGACTTGAAGGTGGCTACGGCGATGACGAACTCTGGGGCGGTCCTGGCAGTGACTATCTTTCTGGCGGGGCAGGCAATGACATGATTTACATCTATGGAGAAGACGGTACTGTTAATGGTGGTCTTGGCAACGACACAATCTCCTATGAGATGTTGACTGGGCCGGATGGAGTAATAGTAGCTCTTTCCTCAAGACTGATTATGCACATTGAGAATATTATCGGGACCCCGAATGATGACACCCTGACCGGTAATGATGGGAATAACGTCATTGAAGGTGGTGGCGGTGCGGATGTGCTCGATGGTGGTGCTGGAACAGATACCGTGTCCTACGCGAGTTCTAACGACGGGATCAGGGTGTCGTTGGCTGATGGCACTGGCTCTGGAGGCCATGCTTCTGGCGATACAATTTCCAACTTCGAAAACGTGACCGGGTCTATGTATAATGACGAGTTAACCGGTGGCCGCCAGGATAACGTACTCAAAGGTCTCGCGGGAGATGATAAGCTGGTTGGCGGGGGCGGGAATGATACCTTGGAAGGTGGCGCCGGGGCCGATATGCTAGATGGTGGTTCTGACTTTCTGGAAGGTGATACCCTGTCCTATGCGAGTTCAACCTCAGGTGTTTCGGTAGACCTCGCTGCTTTCACGGCATCTGGTGGTCACGCCAGCGGTGACATTATTGTGTTTAATCAAGATGTCGATCATGATAGAAATCCTGATACGGATAGCATTGATGTTGTTACTTTTGAGCATGTCACCGGCTCTGATCATAATGACAGTCTGACTGGCGACCATAGGCATAATGTGCTCAGAGGTGGTAAGGGAGATGACACACTCAGGGGTGGCTCCGGTGCAGATACGTTGATTGGCGGTCCCGGCGCTGACGTGCTTGACGGTGGTGAGGGCATTTCCAGGGATATAGTATCCTACGTGGATTCAGAGGAAGCTGTCACAGTGGATTTGAGCGCCAGCGTTGGCATTGGCATGGGAGGCGATGCGGAGGGCGATACGCTTATCAATATCGAGAAGGTTATAGGTTCTCGTTATGGTGATACGTTTATTCTGAGTACCACTAATGATAATGATATGATTGTTGGAGGTGACTCTGATTATTATGATCGGGACGACACCGTTTCCTACGAGGCAGCTGATAGGGGCGTCAAAGTAACTCTTCTTAATGATGGCCAGTTTAGTGGTTTTGACAATTCCAGCGTCGAGCACATTACGGGGTCAGATCATGATGACTCACTGAAGGGAGACGAAAATGATAATATACTCAAAGGCGGTAATGGAGACGATACATTGAAGGGTCTATACGGCATGGATAGGTTAGAAGGAGGCGCAGGTCGGGATAAACTAGACGGTGGCGAAGGTTCTGATATTCTAACCGGTGGTACTGGCGATGATATCTTCGTATTCAACCCTGATGATAGTGCTTCTAATGACACCGACACTATCTTGGACTTCAGTGATGGTAATGACAAGATCGATCTCTCAGCTTTTGGTTTTGCCTCTATTGATGATCTCGAGATAAGGGAGCACGAATCCGCTGTTATGGTTGATCTGTCTGATTATGCCTATTACGGTGAATGGACTATCATGATTCTAGGTATAGACATGGCTAGTCTGGATGCGGACGACTTCATATTGTAGCTTGGGCTATCAGTGAAGGCATCACCGTCCTTATATACAATCGCGGCTTCAAGGACCGGCCTTGTTTAATTCTGTATATGACTTGAGTTCGTCTGTTTGAACAACAGAGCCTGCTTCTATGCAGGTGTTCACAATCAACCGAAATCAGTGTTTACTTTCGCCGCAGGACGCTGCGCTGGATCTCTTTGCCAGATACGCCGTGGCGCGCAGTGGTGAACAGGTAAATTGTATATAACCAGAGTTGCAGGGGAGTCCTTGACCGCTCAAACAACGTCCCAATTGTCTGTTCAAGTGCTCGTCTGAGCGCACTTCAGGCTCAAAAAGAGTAGCTCAGTGTCGCGCCGTAGACCCTCGGCGGCGCAAAGACCTTTTGTGCGTATCCCAGGGGATAAAAAGTTGCCTGCCGATACAGCGTTCTTTTATCGGAAATATTCCTCACATAGCCGCGCAGTTCCCAATTCTCGTTAATACCCAGGACGACAAGCACGTTATGCTTGAATTCGTCCGGGAGTGCTGCCGCCGGTTCAGCAAAGTTGGCTGAATTGCGGTCACCCAGGTAGCTCCAGTCCCATTGCAAATCAAGGTTGTAGTTCCCTTGCAGCGGCACACGGACGTTTATGGCGCCGTTGGCGCTGACGGTTGGCGACATCGCCATATCGCGATCGGCAACATAGGTGGGGGAGGGCCCAACTACATCTTCTATGTTAGTTTCCAGTAGTCCCACTCCACCGCGCAGGCGGACGTTATCCGAAACCGCCATATCCACTTCCAGTTCTGCGCCATAGGATGAGGCATCGGTGTTCTCAACCAGCCCGCCAAAACTCAAAAAGTTCCATACCTGGAAATCGTTGTAATCGTAATAGAAAAGCGATCCGTTTATGCGTAATCGCCCATCCATGAATGACGCTTTCTCACCAATTTCATAAGCCACATTAGTTTCGGATTCGTATGGAATAAGGCTGGGATCCGTACCTATCTGGGCTGAGTAGAAGCCATTATTGAAACCCCCTGCTTTGCTGCTGCTGGAAATTGACGCAAATAACAGTACGTTATCATTTACTTCGAAGTTTGCCCCGACCCGCCATGACAGGAGTGTCTCCTTGTAGCTGTCCCGGTATGGGTTCGCTATGCCGGGCCCGTCAGGCGGCAAAAAGCAGTTGGACGGAATGGGGAAGCCAGGACAGGAACGCAGTGTTGCGTTGTCCTTCTCATGGAAATTCTTTTTATCACGTCCGACGCGCAGCCCGCCAATCAAGGTCCAGCGATCAACGTTATATTCAAACTGCCCGAAGGCCGAATATGATTCGGTCGACTGTATCCAGTCCCCGGCCAGGGCAATGGGAAAGAAAAAGCCGTTGTACAAGCCGGTCGCAGGGTCAATTGCCGCTGCCCCGCTAACCGGGATATTGAAGGTTGCATCCGGTTGATTTTCCGCATCCTGGTACATGTAATACGCGCCAACGGTCCAGGTAAAATCTCCTTCGGTTTTTGCCGCGCGCAGTTCTGTCGTTACCCAGTCGGATTCGTAAGGAAAATCTGCGAAGCAAAGACGATTGGGGCTGGCGTCACAATCTTCCACAAGTTCACGGTCGAGTTCGATATAGCCGGTCAGCGAAGTCAGCGTGATATTGCCCAGGTCTTTTTCGATCCGTGCAAGGAGGCTCCAGCCATCCTGGTCAAGAGATTGCGATTCACTTGTGAACGATTCGTTACTCGAAGCTATGCCGAAATTTTTCGGGTTATAACCGGCGAAGTCGGTTCCATCGGGGTCCTCGATGCCGACACCGCTAACCGGCTCAACAATCATCGGCACCATCCCGTAGTACATGTGCCTGGTTGAGGTGTCGGTGTATTCTCCCTTTATACTGATACGCCAGTCGTTTCCTGGTTCAAACAGGAGCTGGACTCGGCCGCCATCGGTTCCGGCCTGCCCGCCGTTGCCCAAATCCGGGTCCAGGTTGGAAATATAGCCTTTACTGTGATGAGATATGAACGAGACTCGACCGGCTACCTTGTCTGTTATGGCGCCGCCAATACCACCTTCCGCTTTTATTTCGTCAAAGCGACCACCGCCCAGTGAAATAAACCCCTGGCGTTCGAATGTCGGTTTGGCGGTGATAAAATGTACCAGGCCGCCGGTGGCATTTCTGCCGAAAAGCGTGCCCTGCGGTCCACGCAGCACTTCCGCGCGTTCAATATCGAACATGGAGAAATCAACGGCGGGCACCGAGACGAGATAGAACTCATCCACATACAAAGTCACCGGGGCTTCATGGCCTTCGCCGAAGTCGTTCAGGCCAATTCCTCGCAGGATCACATTGCCGCTGCTACCGGGACCATAAGGCATGTAAAGCCCCAAATTCGGTACTTTAGTGGAAAGTTCCGTGGCCCTGGTCAAACCATAGCTTTGCAAGTCAGAACCCGACAGGGCAGAAATTGAAATACCGACGTCCTGCAGATTTTGTTCACGTTTCTGGGCGGTGACAACGACTTCCTCGAGTACTTGTGCCCAGCCAGCGCCGCTGACAGCAGCCAGCAGAACTGTTATTCCAAAATTCAACAGGTATTTTGCTCTTGCTCGTGTCATCGCTTGATCCCCCACCAGATAAAGACGAATTCATTCTCACGCATCCCATATCAAAACAACGTCATGGTCACGCGATGTTATGTCAATACACACGTATTTTAAATGCTGAATATAGCATATTCCCGCTATATGTTTATAATCATGCCGTATGACTGTAGCGAAGAAACGCACCGGCCCCCGCTTCGGGATCTGGGCGGTGGTGTACGGTACTTCGGCATCACTCCATCATCCGCAAGATCCGCTTGACGCATCATGGACACGCAATCGAAAACTGGTGCTGGAGGCGGAAGCTCTCGGTATTGACTCCGTGCTTGTAGCCCAGCACATCGTCAACCCCTTCGGCGATGAATTCGATCAACTGGAGACCCTGACTTCCTGCGGAGCGCTCGCAGCAATAACGGAAAATATCGAAATCATCGCGGCAATCAAGCCTTACCTTTTCCACCCGGCCGTGTTAGCGAAGATGGCGTTGCAACTTGAAGAGATCAGCCAAGGGCGTTTTTCGCTCAATTTTGTCAATGCCTGGTTTCTCCCTGAATTCCGGAAAGCGGGGATCCCTTTCCCACCACATGACGAGCGCTATACCTACGGTGGTGAATGGCTGCGCATCGTCAAGAAACTCATATCAGGTGAGCGGGTGACCGCCGACGGTGACAACTTCAAGCTGGATGGCTACCAATTTAAACCTGCCTCGAAGTGGCGGCCGCGTCCTTTATTGTACTCGGGCGGTGAGTCCGAGGCGGCGCTCAATCTCACCGTCGAGTTGTGCGACACCTGGTTCATGTTCGGGCAACCGCTCGAAGACGTTGCCAGGAAGATCGCCGGCATGCGCAAGCGCCCGCGTCGCGGTGCGCCACTCAGTTACGGGGTTTCGGCGTTTCCCTTCGCGCGTCCGACACAGTCCGAGGCGGAGGAGGCGCTCGCTTACGCCTTTGAACTCCGTGAAAAGGACAAAGCAGCCTATGGAGCTCTGGCCAGGAATGCTGATCCGGAAGTGGTAACCTCCAAAGTGATAGCCAAGGTGCCGGGGATTGGCGTCGGCAATGGCACCGGTTGTGGTTTCACCGGCTCCTACGATGAAGTCGCTAGGCGAATCGTCGCCTTCCATAATGCCGGAGTTGCAATCATCCTGCTCGAGTTCCAGCCATTTGAGCGAGAGATGCGGCGTTTCGCCGAGGAAATTATGCCGCGGGTGGCGAGACTCTGCCGGTTAAAGTGACTGCCGCTCAAAGTGACTCGATAGAGACCCGAACCGATTGTATGCAATGTAACAGAGATTCCTGACCAGATGCATGTCGCTCACATCAAGCTTGGTTCAGGCGTGACTGCCTCCTACCGGGAGGCAGGTTCCGGGAAGCCCACCACCGTTGTGCAGATTCATGGATTGGGTACCGGACACAATAACTTCGACCTGTTAACGCCCCACCTGTCGAAACGCCTGCACACCTACGATATCGACCTGCCCGGATATGGGGAGTCCGAATGTGGACCGGGCGAGCGCGGCATCACTTATTTTGCCGACAGCGTTGCGCAATTCATAGAGACTCTTGAGCTTGCGCCGGTCCACGTGCACGGGACTTCGATGGGCGGGTGTGTCGCAATGGTGCTTGCCGGAAGGCGGCCGGAACTGATCGACAGACTGGTTGTAAGCTGCTCTTTCGCAAGATTTGATCGAGCCAGCCATGTCATCTTCAAAACTTGGCGAATGGCCGCTGCAGCCGGTGTTGAAGCGCTGGCCCTGATCACTAGCCACCAGGGATTCTCACGGGGTTTCTGGGACAGGGCTGAGAGTGAGCGTACGGTGGACGCGTTTGTCGATGCCTTGCAGGGCATGACGCCCATGGAATTTCTCCGCGACCTTACATTGATAGAAAATGTTGACATCAGCGCCGACGCCGCAAGAATTCGTGCACCGACCCTCCTGCTCGGTACCGATGAAGATATCATGACGCCGATGCAATCAGCGCCGAGTGGCCTCGGCATGACCGACCTGCACAAACTGATTCCGCATTCAAGGCTGGAAATGCTGGCTGACTGCGGTCACTTCATCTCAATCGAGCGCCCCGCTGAGACGGCGCAGGCAATTGCTGATTTCCTGCTTATCGAGAAATAGTGGGGTCAGGAACCAACCCCGTCAGCAGACTGCTTGAAGTATTCCACAATATCCTGATCCAGAGATATCATTATCCTGACTTTTACCGGTTTCCCTTTTTCATCCTTTAGTTTCGGCAACAGGCCGCGACGTTTCACTTTCAATTTTTTCAGGTCATATTCTTCGCGCATAATCATCTGCAAATAGAGTAATCGAGGATGAATTTTTTATAATAACAGGATAAAGTATTTCTGGGACTTATTTCATATTATGGGAAATACCGGGATGAAGTTTGAATGGGATGACACTAAAGCAGCGAAGAATATAAAGAAACATGGTGTCACGTTTAATGAGGCATCAACTGTATTCGGTGATCCTCTGGCAATAACTTATGCTGACCCGGAGCATTCAATTGGAGAATATTACTATCTGACTTTTGGCCGTTCCATAATGAACCGGCTGATTGTTGTAGCGCATTCTGACAGAAATGATAGAGTCAGTTTGATATCCGCAAGAGAAATGACCCGAAGCGAGAGAAAAGATTATGAAGAAATCCGATGAATTGAAACCGGAATATGATTTAAGGCGCCTGGGACAAGGAGTTCGTGGAAAGTATTATGATGAGTACCAAAAAGGGACCAATATAGTCGTCATTGACCCTGATCTGACAGAAACGTTCCCCAACACCCGGGCGGTTAACGATGCACTGCGAAAATTACTCCAAAGCAACGAACAATCGACAATCTGACACCCATAGACCCTGACGGTTCCATTAAAAAGCAAGCGGGTTTACGGGATGATAAGTATCCGTTTGAATATACACTCATGATTTCCACCAGCGCCGAACAGGTTTCTTGAAACGCTTATGAGACAATACACTCCCTTATGTTCATGGCTCTTTCCCGTCCTCCTGCTGCTGTTCGGCTGTGAGGCGGAACAAGCCGTTCCTGCAACCGGGGAAGCAGTATCATCTCCACGGACGCCTGCAGATAGCGCTGAATTTGTTGATGTAAGCAAGGAACCCTTATCCAAGGATATTTTCGGCAAGGTCGCTGCCTTGCCGGAGACGCAGCATCCTCACTGGGTGTGGATTTACGATATTGCCGCCGCTTCAATGCCGGACGGACGCGCTTACCTGTATGATGGAG
Source organism: Gammaproteobacteria bacterium (assembly GCA_012270695.1). Taxonomy (GTDB): domain Bacteria; phylum Pseudomonadota; class Gammaproteobacteria; order Eutrophobiales; family Eutrophobiaceae; genus JAAXHV01. Next base: position 23,404 of record JAAXHV010000062.1, read on the forward strand.
ACACGGCCCGGCTGTTGGGAATGCTGAGTACCGGTTATTCTTTCAATGCGCTGAATATACCGCGCCACTACCGGGAAGTCTATTCGGCTGAAACCTACTATGCCAGGACGACCCGCGGCGCTCGCACCGACGTTGTCAGTATTTACGATCCCTTCAGGTTAACACCCGTAGCTGAAATAGAGATCCCAACAAAACGCGTATCCACCCTGCCAAGACTGGCGGATTCGGCTTTAACGGACGATGATCGCTTCATGGCAGTATTCAATCTGACACCTGCGGCGTCATTGAGTATCGTGGATATGGAGCAGCGCAAATTTGTCGGAGAAATCATGATCCCCGGTTGTGCGATGGCGTATGCCGCGGGCGACAGGCGTTTTTTTGCGCTGTGCAGCGATGGTTCGATGCTGCTGATCGATCTCACCGAGGAGGGCACGCAAGCCGCGGTTCATAGAAGTGAGGCTTTTTTCAACGCGCTCGAGGACCCGATCCTGGAGACCGGAGTGCGGCGTGGCGATACCTGGTACTTCATGTCGGTGCTGGGGAAAGTTCACCCCGTTAAAATATCCGCTGACGGGCCGGTATTTTCCGATACCTGGTGGTACCTGGATGAGGATGATAGAGAAGCTAACTGGCGTATAGGCGGGATGCAGGCTGTTACCCTGCATGAAGCCAGGCAACACCTCTACATATTGATGCACCAGGGTGATTTTTATACCTACGAAGCGCCCGGTCCGGAAATCTGGGTCTATGATCTGGCAGTTCAGGAGCGGATAAAAAAGATCAATACCA
>JAAXHV010000063.1:0-698 GCA_012270695.1 Gammaproteobacteria bacterium
GAGATTAAAATATTCGAAGCGGACCACACTGCTTATTCGAAAAAACTGAACCGGGTGGTCATGATGCGCGACGTTCCGGATCACACTATGGAAGATTTCGTGCTCCTGTCCGGGACAAAAGTTCGGGAAATGCTGGGCGCAGGACAATCACTGCCGGAAGAGTTTGCCCGTCCCGAGGTGGCCCGGATACTCATGGAGCATTATCAGCACTCTGTCTGAAGGTAAGTATTTGCGCTGATCGGGACACGGTTTTTTCTTCATCAACATTTTTTGTTGACATCTGAAATTTTTCCACTATATTGTTAGCACTCACTTTAGTAGAGTGCTAATAAAACCATTTTATTCATAATAACAGCAGCTTAGCTCAGGAGGTAATCAGTATATGAATATCAGACCATTACACGACCGGGTGGTCGTGCGGCGGCTGGAAGAGGAAAAGATGTCCCCTGGCGGGATTGTCATCCCTGACAGCGCCACTGAAAAACCAATCCAGGGAGAAGTCGTCGCCGTCGGCAATGGCAAGATCCTGGACAGCGGTGAAGTACGCGGCCTGGATGTCAAAGCAGGAGACAAGATCCTGTTTGGCAAATACTCCGGCACGGAAGTGAAAATTGACGGTGAAGAACTGCTGGTGATGCGTGAAGACGACATCATGGGCGTTATCGAATAAGTATTCAGGAGGCTAAGAAAATGAGTGT
>JAAXHV010000063.1:742-3311 GCA_012270695.1 Gammaproteobacteria bacterium
GTTACCAAAGACGGCGTTTCCGTGGCAAAGGAAATCGAACTGGAGGATAAGTTCGAGAACATGGGCGCACAGATGGTCAAGGAGGTCGCTTCCAAGACGTCTGACGTAGCCGGTGACGGCACAACCACAGCAACTGTCCTGGCCCAGGCCATCGTGCGGGAAGGTTTGCGGGCTGTGGCTGCCGGCACCAACCCCATGGACATCAAGCGCGGTATCGATGCTGCGGTGCTGACGGCCGTTGCCGAGCTTGAAAAAATATCCAAACCCTGTGCCGACAGCAAGGCCATCGCCCAGGTAGGCACGATCTCCGCTAATGCCGACGAAGATATCGGCCAGATCATTGCCGATGCCATGGAGAAGGTAGGCAAGGAAGGGGTCATTACCGTTGAAGAGGGTTCCGGATTGAACAATGAACTGGACGTAGTGGAAGGCATGCAGTTTGATCGCGGTTACCTGTCTCCCTACTTCATCAACAACCAGGAAACCATGAGTGTCGACCTGGAAACCCCGTTTATCCTGCTGCACGACAAAAAAGTCTCTAACGTAAGAGACTTGCTGCCGGTGTTGGAAAGCGTTGCCAAGTCAGGCAAGTCGCTCCTGATCATCGCTGAGGATATTGAAGGTGAGGCCCTGGCTACCCTGGTAGTCAACAATATGCGCGGCACCGTCAAGGTTGCCGGCGTGAAGGCTCCGGGTTTTGGCGACCGGCGTAAAGCCATGCTGGAGGATATAGCCATCCTCACCGGTGGCACGGTCATATCCGAGGAAGTAGGGTTATCGCTGGAAAAAGCGGGTCTTGATGACCTGGGCAGCGCCAAGCGCGTGCAAATCAGCAAGGAGAACACGACTATTATCGATGGCGCCGGCCGGTCTGAGAATATCGAGGGCCGGGTCAATCAAATTCGCGCCCAGATCGAAGAGTCGACTTCCGACTACGACCGGGAGAAACTGCAGGAGCGGGTCGCCAAGCTGGCCGGCGGTGTCGCCGTCATCAAGGTCGGCGCCGCTACTGAAGTGGAAATGAAGGAGAAGAAGGCGCGTGTTGAGGATGCTCTGCATTCCACCCGGGCCGCGGTCGAAGAAGGTGTGGTTCCCGGCGGTGGTGTTGCGCTGATACGTGCGGTAGAAGCTACTTCAAAGGTAAAAGGCAAGAACGATGATCAGCAAGCAGGTATATCCATCCTGTTGCGTTCCCTGGAGGAGCCGCTGCGTCAGATCGTTGCAAACTCCGGCGACGAGGCATCCGTGGTGCTGAATCAGGTCGCCGAGGGAGAAGGCAACTACGGTTACAACGCAGCTACAGGGGAATTCGGCGACATGATGGAAATGGGTATCCTGGACCCGACAAAAGTGGCCCGTTATGCCTTGCAAAATGCTGCGTCGGTCGCCGGCCTGTTATTGACGACGGAAGCCATGGTGGCAGAACTGCCGAAGAAGGAAGAGCCGATGCCCATGGGTGGTGGTGACATGGGCGGCATGGGCGGTATGGGAGGCATGGGCGGCATGATGTAACCCAGTGCAGCATCTGCCTGAAATGAAGAACCCGCCATCTGGCGGGTTTTTCATTTTCGCTCCCAGGACCGGAGCCGTATATTTGGGACTGGTGAGAAATGTGGGTTAATTACCTCTTTTTCATGGCGTCGAAGAACTGGGCATTGTTCTTGGTCGCTTTCAGCCGCTCCAGCAGAAACTCCATGGCCGCAATCGGTTCCATGGGGTGTAACAGCTTCCTCAAAATCCACATTTTCTGCAGTTCATCCTTTTCCGTCAGCAACTCTTCACGGCGGGTGCCGGAACGGTTGATGTAGATAGCAGGATAGATGCGTTTTTCCGAAATCTCACGGTCCAGGTGCAACTCCATATTGCCGGTGCCCTTGAATTCCTCGTAGATAACCTCGTCCATGCGTGAACCGGTATCGATCAAGGCCGTGGCCAGGATAGTCAGGCTGCCACCCTCTTCAATATTCCGCGCTGCGCCAAAAAAGCGTTTCGGTCTCTGCAATGCATTGGCGTCGACGCCACCTGTCAATACCTTGCCGGATGCCGGAACAACTGTATTATAGGCGCGGGCGAGGCGGGTGATGGAATCCAGCAAAATGACTACGTCCTGCTTATGCTCCGTTAAGCGCTTTGCCCTTTCTATGACCATTTCAGCGACCTGCACGTGGCGGGAGGCGGGTTCGTCAAACGTGCTTGAGATCACTTCGCCGCGGACCGAGCGCTCCATTTCTGTGACTTCCTCCGGTCGCTCGTCGATGAGCAGGACGATCAAATGGCATTCCGGGTGGTTATGCTTGATGGACTGGGCAATGGATTGCAGTATCATTGTTTTACCCGCCTTGGGCGGTGACACGATGAGACCGCGCTGTCCTTTACCGATAGGCGCCACCAGGTCGATGATCCTTGGCGTCAGGTCTTCAGTGCTGCCGTTGCCCACTTCCAGCTTCAAACGCTGCTGCGCAAACAGCGGCGTCAGGTTCTCGAAGATGATCTTGTGCCTGGCCCTTTCAGGCATCTCGAAGTTGATCTCATTGACTTTCAGCAGGGCGAAGTAGCGCTCGCCTTCCTT
>JAAXHV010000064.1:0-2323 GCA_012270695.1 Gammaproteobacteria bacterium
TATACGTCAATCCATTATGCTTCTTCATTATGCTTCTTCCAGCCCGGTCACTTCCTGCGCCAGGTGGTACCCGCGGGATTGTCTTCCAGGATTATGCCTTGCTCAGACAGCTGGGTGCGGAGCCGGTCTGCTTCCGCGTAGTTTCTCTTCGCCTTCGCCTGCGCCCGTTCCTCGATCAGACGGGTGATTTCTTCCGTTGGGATGCCGGTATTCCCGGCGCCGGCGCGCAGGAACTCGGCAGGCGCCAGCTGCATGATGCCCAGCACGTCCCCAAGTCCTATCAGGGTGCGGGCGAGACAGGCGGCATGGGCTGACGACTTGTCATCCAGGCGGTTAATTTCACCGGCTATCTCATGCAGTACCGTTATTGCAGCGCGGGTATTGAAATCATCGTCCATTACCCGTTTAAAACGCTGCCGGTAGTCAGTCGAGATCTCCCCTTCTCCAGGGTGAATGTCGCGTATGGAGGTATACAGTCGGGTCAGGCCGGCTTTTGCCTCGTCCAAGTGTCCATCAGAATAGTTCAACGGGCTGCGGTAATGGCTGGAGAGTATGAAAAAACGGATCACCTCAGGCAGGTAGCGCGCCATGACTTCCCGGATAGTGAAAAAATTACCCAGGGATTTGGACATTTTTTCATCATCAACCCGTACGAAGCCGTTGTGCATCCACAGGTTCACGAAAGTCTTGCTGCCGGCGCCGCAGCTCTGGGCAATTTCATTTTCGTGATGTGGAAATTGCAGGTCCTGGCCGCCGCCATGAATGTCGAAATCCGCGCCCAGGCAATGCACCGCCATGGCGGAGCACTCGATATGCCAGCCGGGTCTGCCCCGACCCCAGGGAGAATCCCAGGCAGGCTCACCGGGTTTTTCCATCTTCCACAAGACGAAATCCACCGGATCCGTCTTGACGTCCTGCACGTCCACGCGTATGCCCGCACGCAACTCCTCGATATTCTTGCCGGACAACTTGCCATAGCCCTCGAACGCGCTGACATCATAAAACACATCGCCATTCTCTGCCTGGTAGGCCAAACCGTTTTCAAGCAAACGGCTGATCATGGCAATGATCTGCTCAATATGCTCCGTTGCCCTGGGTTCCCGGTCGGGGACAAGCACGTTGAGCGCGGCAAAATCCTCATTCATCGCCTGGATAAAACGTTCGGTCAATTCATTGAACGGTTCGCCGTTTTCCAGCGAACGATTGATGATCTTGTCGTCTATGTCGGTTATGTTGCGTATGTAGTTCACCTCATAGCCGCGGAAGCGGAAATACCGAACCGCCATATCGAAGACCAGGATCATGCGGGCATGGCCGATATGGCAATAATCGTAAACCGTGATGCCGCAGACGTACATGCGCACTTTACCCGGCTCTATCGGCTGGAATTTTTCCTTTTGTCGCGTTAATGAGTTATATATAGTCAGCATTGAAAAATGGATTGTCACTAAGCCGGATTTGTTACCAGTTGATGCGAGAATCGCGCTGGATTTTTTCCGCCGGTGAGAACTCCGGGTTAAATATAAAACGGGCATGGTATCAAAAGAACGCGATTTATGGACACGTTATTTGTCTCTGATCTGCATTTATCGGCCGAACGGCCTGACAAGATCGAGCTATTCAGGCAATTTTTCAATGGCCCGGCGCGCAGCGCGCGCGCGGTGTACATACTTGGTGACCTGTTCGAGAACTTCTGGACCGGCAATGACGAGCGCACTCCTCCCGCTGCGGAGGTAATCAACGTCTTACGGGACTGCTGCCGGCACAATCAGGAGATATACCTGCTGCGAGGGAACCGCGACCTGATGCTTGACAGCGGCTTCTGTACGCTGACGGGATGCAAGCTGCTGGGTGATGAGAATGTAATTTATATCGACGGTCAGGCAATATTGATCATGCACGGCGACCTGCTTTGCAGCCGGGACATCAAATACCAGTTATATCGAAAGTTCATGGAAACACCGATTATCCGCAGCATGTATTTAAGCCTGCCCTACCGGCTGCGGATTTTTTTATCCCGCGGTATGCAACCGCTGTTCAAGAAATCAGCCGCAGGAAAACTACCGGAGATAATTGACGTCGACCAGGCAACCGTGGAGGCGTTCATGACCCGCCACGACACCAACGAACTGATACACGGCCATACCCACAAGCCCGGCATCCACCATTTTGATCTGAATGGCCAACCGGCCCGCCGCATCGTGTTGGGCGACTGGTACGAACAGGATTCGGTGCTCGTTTGCCGGGACGGCGAGAGGAAACTCGTCCGGGTAAGCGAATACCTCAAATCCACAGATTACACAGATTCACAGGCACAATCTCC
>JAAXHV010000064.1:2373-4041 GCA_012270695.1 Gammaproteobacteria bacterium
ATCTGTGGATTGCTCAACTGATCCAGCCGGCTATGGTCATCAGGCCCAGCACGATCAGCCATACGATCAGGGTGCGGTTGATCAGGGCCAGAGTCTCCCTGAGGCGGGCGATGAAAACCTCCTTATCCGCGCCCGTATGTTCTTCGTTTGCAGGGTCATGATGAAGGGCGCCAAAGCCTGAAACGGCAATCACCTCCCTGCTTATATCCAGTGTGTTGCCGGATACCGTCCGCCAGCTTTCCAGGGCGCTTACCAGACTGCCGCCCAGGGCAAACCCCAAGGCGAGCAGGCGGGCTGACGGCCACATCAATATATTATGCAGGTCTCTTACCGCGCCGGCATACGCGCCATCGATCTTTTCATACCTGCGTGCCAGGTTTACTACCAGGCAATACATCAGGGCGCCTACCGCGCCCAGCAGCAGGAACCAGAATACAACGGCAAACAAGTATTCATGGGCGCGTAACATGATTGAACTTATCACCCGATCATGATCTGTCTCGCCGGCATCAGCGTCGCCGTACAGGATCTGATCCAGGATTTCACGGCAGGCGTTGTCATCGTTGCCGCTCAGGGCATCCGTGTACCTGTTCACCAGCGAATTCAGCGCCGGGCCGAAGCTGTAAATCAGTACCAGCAGGGAAAGCAAAAAACCCAGTATAAAATGGGCCTCACTCGCAAGATATACCAGGACACCCAGCAACACCAGCGGGATAAACAGGGTAAGCAGAAGACCGCCGGCGCCGTTCCAGAAACCGTGTCCTCCCAGCCTGGCTTCCAGCCAGGTTGCGTAATGCTCAAACCAGGCCAGGTTCCGGTACCTGTCAAAGTTGCCTAACCGGACTTCCACACCAAGCGCAATCAATACCATTATAAGGTTCATGGCAAAATGATAATGTATTTACGGGGGAAGTACATCACTATCAGCACTCAGCGGGAAAATACTAACCCGCCTCGTCCAGTAATAAGTATAACCTGCCCCAGTCAAACGCAGGACCAGGGTCGGTTTTACGATCCGGGGCGATATGACAGTGCCCCCTGATATTTGCGCCCGCCAGCAGCGGCCAGGCCTGTTGCAACTCTGTTATCACATCCGCCAGCATTTCATACTGGATTGTTTCATAGTCCACGTCATCCGCGCCTTCCAACTCAATACCGATGGAAAAGTCGTTACAGTTCTCCCGTCCGTTGTAGGCCGACTGGCCGGCATGCCAGGCGCGCTTGTGGAATGGGACGAATTGTATGACATTCCCTTTGCGATCGATCAAAAGATGTGCGGATACTTTCAAGCCCTTGAGCCGTTCGAAATAAGGATGGGAACCGGAATCGAGCGTATTGCAGAACAACTGCTCGATACAGGATGACCCGAATTCTCCCGGGGGCAGGCTGATACCATGAATGACAAGCAGGCATATCTCTATCCCTTCCGGCCTGTCATCATAATTCGGAGACGGCATACACCGCACGTCTTTCAACCATTGCGCCTTGTCATCAAGTTTTACCGTCATGATCTTCCGTCCGGAAATAGGCTGCCGCCAGGATGCGGCAGAAACCGTTCAGCGGTACAACAGTTTACTTAAGGAACCTCTGATTAAGTCAGAGGTTCCTACGGTACAGGGATGTACCGTCAAAATCAATGATTATATGTCATTGATTTTGGAAGCAAAA
>JAAXHV010000064.1:4083-6274 GCA_012270695.1 Gammaproteobacteria bacterium
TGGACTTGATCAGAGCTTCCTTAACTACGCTGAGTTAAGTAAACTGTCGGGACTGCGACTGGAAAGAAGGAGTAACAAATGTGCCGATTAGCGGCGTACCGTGGTCCGGAATTGTTCCTGGACCGGCTGCTCAATGAGGAACCTCACAGCCTGGTAACACAATCCTGGGCCAGTCGGGAACTTCCCGGGACGACGCTGAACGCGGACGGCTTCGGCTTCGGCTGGTATACCAGTGACAACGCGCCAGCCGTTTATACCAGCACCTTGCCAATCTGGACCGACACCAACCTCCACGGCCTCGGCAAATCCCTGTCGAGTCACACCTGGCTTGCCTATATACGCAGCGCCACGCCCGGCCAGGCGGTCAGCCAGGCCAATACCCAGCCCTTTGCCCATAAACATATCATGTACCTGCATAACGGCCGCATAGAACAGTTCAACGCCGGGCCGCGCGCGCAGCTGCACCGGTTCATCGATGCCGAAATACAGGCCGAAATACAGGGCAACACGGATTCCGAATACCTGTTCGCGTTGTTCAGACATTTCCTGGCGCAAGAAAACTCGATCCGTGCTGCACTGCTCAGGTGTTGTAACGAAATCGGCAGACTGCTTGAGCGCCCAGCGCTGTTAACGATGGTCATATCCGACGGCCGCGATTTTTTCTGTTGCCGGCACTCGGTCAACGGCGCCCGCTGTCCTACCCTGTATTACAGCCAGGACCATCCGAGTTTCGCCGGGGCCCTGATCATCGCCTCGGAACGTTTTTCCCACGACGATTGCTGGCGGGAAATACCGGCACACACATGCCTGTTTACCGACGCCGGCAACACGGAACTCCTGGCACTGTGAACAGCGCGGCGGCAATAAGCGAACTGGAAGCCTGCCAGAACCGTCTGCTCAATCTTTTCGTTGAACTGGGCGAGGCGGACAGCTACCGGCAATATCACCCTGATCTCAGCCCGCTGGGGTGGCACCTGGGCCATTGCGTATATACGGAAAGCTATTGGATCCGGGAGGTCGTGATGCAGACCGCGGTCATCGACGCCTGGATTAAGCGCCTGTACATACCCGAACTGTCCGATAAATCGCAACGCTCCGGCGTCCTGCCCGGCTTCCATGACCTGTATTCCCATGCTGAACAGACCCAGGCAGAGAATCGCCGTTACCTGGTGGAGTTAAGCTGCGCCCAATCGTGCCATGCATTACTGGACAACCAGTTCCTGGTTCATTTCCTGAAACAGCACTATGCCCAGCACACGGAGACATCCCTCTACCTACTCAACCAAAAGACGCTGAAAAATCCACCGGCCCCCGACCAATCCGAACCGTTACGGGCACAACCCCTGAGGCCGGATACTGTCACGGTAAACGCAGGAGACTACCCGATTGGTAGTAACGGCGTATCACCGGCTTATGACAACGAGCGTCCGCGTTTTAACTGCAAGCTGGATGCGTTCGCCATCAACAGACAACCGGTCAGCAACGGCCAGTATCTCAAGTTCATGGAGGAAGATGGTTATGAAAACCCCGAATACTGGGACGAACAGGGCTGGCAATGGCGGCTGGCCACGGGCTATCGCCGTCCTGAACACTGGCGCCGGGACGCTGCCGGCTGCTGGTACGGTGTCGACCTGCAGGGGGCCTGTACCCTGCAAAGCGACGCGGTTCTGTCCGGTATCAGCTATTTCGAGGCGAGTGCTTTTGCCGCCTGGGCCAGAGCCCGTCTGCCCCATGAGTATGAATGGGAAACGGCGAAAAGACAGGGATTGCTGCAGCGCACCGGAGAATGCTGGGAGTGGTGCGCCAATGAGTTTCATCCCTACGAGGGTTTCCGACACTTTCCCTACGCGGGCTATTCCATTCCCTATTTCAATAACCGGCACTACACCCTGCGGGGAGGCAGCCGCTATACCCATACCTGTATCAACAGGGCGACGTTTCGTAATTATTACCGACCCGACAAGCGCCATATCAGCGCGGGAATAAGGCTGGTACTGCAATGACGATACCTGTCCTGCCTGCCGATATTGCCAGTACGGTGCGGCGCGCGTTGAACGAAGACCTGGGAACGGGGGACCTGACGGCCAAGTTGCTCCCGCAGGGTACGGCAAGCGAGGCGATAGTTGTCTGCCGTGAGACTGCAATCCTCTGCGGCGTTGCCTGGTTCTCCGAAGTATTCAAACAACTGGAC